>QMOE01000370.1 GCA_003648125.1 Chloroflexota bacterium | reverse complement strand
CGGACACTTTTGCCAAGTTTCTGTTACACAGAGGTTCACGGAGAATTCAGAGACACACAGAGATTCTTTGAAGAAATCTGCCAGTACCAAGTGGCTCTTTTGTCAAATCATCCAATTTTTAACATCTCGGTGTATCTCTGTGCCTTCTCTGCGCTCTCTGTGTAACTGATCTTGACCTCTTTGAAAAAGTGTCCGGTAGTGAACTCCTCTTACAGACCCATCGTTAACGCCATCACTGCTTTCTGAACATGCAACCGGTTCTCGGCGATGTCGTAAACGGCAGAGCGCGGGCCGGAGGCGACCTCGTCTGTCACCTCGCTGCCCCGGTCAACCGGCATGGGATGGGTGAAAATCGCGTTATCGGTCTTGCTCATCCGCTCGGCGGTCGTCGTCCAGCCAGTATAGGCCATCGCCTTTTCGATCTCGGCTTGCTTTTGGAGTGCGCCGTCACGGTACGCCGCCGGGCTGACCCAGTTGCGGGAGTAGACAATGTGCGCGCCGTCGTAGCCGCTATCGGGGTCGTGGACGACCTCGAAATCGGTCTGATTGGCGGCGCAGTTCTGCTTGGTCCACTGGATAACCTCTGGATCGAGATCGTACCCCTCCGGGTGGGCCATCGTGACCTGCATACCGAGCCGCGAGGCGATCAGCAGCGCGGCCTGCACCGAGCACCATGAGCGGGCCAGCGCGCCAGAGCCCCAACTGAGGAGGAACTTTTTGCCGCGCAGCGCCTCAAAATCGGGACGGCCCGGCCCCTCGCCGTACCACTCGGCCCAGCCCATCACATCGGCCAGGGCCTGGCAAGGGTGGAAGCGGTCGTCCGCCATGTTGATGATGGGCACATTCGACCACTTGGCGTATTCCAGCAACATCTCGTCGCCCGCGCCGTAGTAGGGCACCTTATCTTCCAGGATGCGGATGCCGATTCCGGCCACGTAGCGAGCCATCACCTGGGCCGCGTCCTCAATGGTCTCTCCGGCCTTTGTCTGAGTCTTGAAGCGGCCGGCCGAGGGGGTCATAAACTGGGAGTGGCCGCCCAACTCGGTGGCCGCCGCCTCGAACGAGATGCGAGTGCGCACCGAGGGGTTGTAAAAGAACATCAAAAAAGTCTTGTATTTGAGGATGCTCGTCCAGCGGTCGGAGAAGCGATCCCGCTTCATTTGGGCAGCCAACTCTAGCGCCGCCATCAACTCTCCGACCTTCCAATCTTGGGTGCAGATAAAATCACGTCCATACAGATCCATTGAGATTCTCCTTAAAAGTCAAGTGGCAAATGTAAAGTATGCAAGTACAGCGAATCGCTCACTTGCATACTTGCGCACTTGCCTACTTCTACCGCATCAACAGGCTCATCACGGCCTTTTGCACGTGCATACGGTTCTCAGCCTCGTCAAAGACCACCGACTGCGGGCCGTCAATGACGTCGTCCTCGACCTCCCAACTCCGGTCGGCGGGCAGGCAGTGCATGTAAATGGCATTGGGGTCGGCCAGCGCCATGTACTCTGGCGTAGCCTTCCAATCCTTGTAGCCATCGAATATCTCCTGCGCCAGTTGCGGGTTGTCCTCACCCACGGGAGGCTGGAACAGTTGAACTGGGCACCAGGCCTTGGGATAGAGCACGTGCGCGCCTTCGGCGGCGCCCTCAAAATCGTCCGTCACCTCAAAGGAAGAGCCGTTCATCTCGGCGTACTTTTCGCAGGCGGCGATGACCTCGGGGTCGAGCGCCATTTCTGGCGGACGGGCGAGCACTGTATCGCAGCCCATCATGCTGGCGGCGATGATGGCGCTCTGGGGCACCGCGCGCGGCTTGTGGACGCTGGGGGAGTAGGCCCAGGACATTACGAATTTTGTGCCCTTGAATCCGCCAAACTTTTCCTTGACTGTGAGAACGTCGGCCAATGCTTGGAAGGGGTGGTACTTGTCATCTTCCATATTGAGCAGGGGGATGTCGGCCCAGTAGGCAAAGTTGCGGATCATCTCGTTGGCCCCACCATAGGCCCAGTCCACCGGATCGCCGTAGCAGCGGATGGCGATGGCATCCCCCATGCGGGCCAGCACCCGCGCCACGTCGGAGACGCGCTCGGTGGAGTAGGCGACCTCTTTGCCGGGCAGGGCCGGCGTGTATATCTTGGAAGGGTCCAGATAGTGAGCGTGGCCGCCCAACTGGGTCATTCCGGCCTCGAAAGAGTTGCGAGTGCGCAGGGACTGGTTGTAGAAAACCATAAAGAGAGTTTTGGCCCTCAGGATGTGGTCGTGGAGTTCACCCAGCGCGTAGCGCTGCTTGAGATCGAGGGCGACGTCCAAGACAGTTTCGACTTCTTCCTTGCTCCAATCGAGCAGGGTGATAAAGTCACGTCCGCGGAAAGAATCTGTTTTCATCTGTAGCCTCCTAAAAATTAGATTTGAATGTTCAGCGTCTGATCACGTGGAAACGGAACTGGTCGGGCACAAAGTGATTGCGAGAGAAACCAATCGGCGTCCCATCAGAGTCGAATAGAGTTTCTTCCAGCAAGAGCAGCGCCGCGCCGGCGGAAACTTGCAGTCGGCGGGCTAGAGAGCTATCAGCGCAGATGGCAGTAATATCAGCCAGGGCCTCTTGAACACAAAGGTTGTTCTGGCGGCGCAAGAGGTCGAGAACGGAGCCGGCAAAAGTATCATCCAGGTCTTGCAGGGCTAGGCGGTGCGTTGGAACGAGGTCCTCCATATAGGCAACAGGCCGATCTTTTACCAAGACAGTGCGGCGGATGCGGGTGAGGGGGGAGCCCAGGTCAATTCTTAGCCGCTCGGCCAGCGCGCGGTCCGCCTCGATGGATTCGACTGAGAGAGCCTCTACTTTGGTCTCCATCCCCTGCCGGGCGGCCAGGGCCAGAACACTCTCCAATCGCTCCAGGCCGCTTTCCAGGTGGGGGGCAGTGGCTATGAAGGTGCCGATACCCTGGCGGCGGACGATGACCCCTTCCTCCACGAGAAGGTGCATCGCTTCGCGGAGGGTGGTGCGGGAGATGCCTAATTGGCCTGCCAGTTGCGCCTCGGAGGGCAACTGATCGCCGGGCTGCAGCTCTTTTTCACGAATGAGATCAAGCAGCCAGTCGTGGGCCTGGGTGTAGAGTGGTTGGCGGTTGAGTTTGGGAGTATGCATACCAGTCACTGTTCCAGATGTTCAGACGTCCGACAACTGAAAGTATAACCGGTTTTGGCAAGTTGTCAAATTCTGGGATGGTGCGAGTTGGGCCAAATCACATTTTCAGCCGTTCAGGCAGAATGACAATAGCCATCCAGAGGCTCACCGACCTGGCGAGTAGCGGCTGCAAGTAACAGCGGAACAAGTTCTCCTCTGTCCAGGCTGCGATGCCAAAAGCAAAAAAGGCCACCAGGAGCAGCCGCGCCGGGCCAGGGCTGACGAGTGCAGGCGGTTCAGTCGCTCCGCCGATTCCAGAACCTCGAATCCACTGCGACGGCGGTATAGTTCGTGGGCGTCGCGCGTGGCGAGGAGAAATATCCTCAGATCTGCCAGTTGGGGATAAGCGATGACCAGCAGGGACGGAAACAGGTTCAGCATCTCGATGGGTCGGATATTTACCCCAAATTGGCTACTTGCCGCCCCTGACGTACATTGACGTGTGCGCTCAGACTGCACGGAATAAGCGCTGTCGTAAATCCTAACCTGGACAAGCCAGAACCAAAAAGATTTTCGACAAGATTTACATGATTTACAGGATGAGGAAAAATCTTGTCAATCCTGTAAATCCTGTCGAAAATTCTTCGACCTGTGCAATTAAAATTT
>QMOE01000369.1 GCA_003648125.1 Chloroflexota bacterium | reverse complement strand
GATGCGCACGTCGTCCCAACCGTCGTCCATCGCGGTGACGTCGAAATCGGGGATGAGGACCTGGAGCGTGGTTTGTCCCTGTAGCGCCAGGTCCGAGTCCGGTCGGAAGGATTGGGCTGCGGCGGACTGCGCCGATGTCGCTCCAAACCTGGGGTCTCCAAAGAGTTGATAGTCATAGATCCACCGTTCCCAACTCGTCGAATTGGTCCACAGCCACGAGGAATCCCCCCACTTGTCCCGCATCAGGTCGTTGAGGGCGTCGCCGATGGAACGGGCGGCGTCCCAGCGATTGAAGAATCCTCTGGCTGCGTTCGAGTTCCGGCTGCGGCTGGATGTTTCCACCGACCCGATGTAGACCGCTGCGCCCTGTCTCAAGAAGGCATCGGCCATGCTATAATCGCCGTTGCCTTCGTAATCGCCCGTGGTGCAGGCCAGCGCGAAAACGAAGGGGCGGGCGGAGCCAAAGTCGAGCGACGCTACGTCATAGACGTTAATCCCCTCACCATTTTTCTTCCACACACCAGCATTGCCGTGCCCCCTGTACATGATGACATCCTGATTCGGCGTTGCATCCGCAAGGACCCCAAGGTAGTTGCCTGGGTGATTTTTCCAGCGTATTTTGGTCACAGTGAACTCATCGTCAATGATGTTCGACACGGCCTTCACATCGTTCCAGAAGGTGCCTTCGCCCTCCCCCCGGCCGCTGACGAGCACCGCATCGGAGCGGTCGAAGTTGTAGCCCAGGCGGTGGAAGGTGACGCTGGCTTCCAGGACCTTCCGCAGGGTGCCCATATCGTTGCCCACGACGCGCCCCAGAACGAGTTCCGGCCGGGCCGCGCCGACGGTGCTGGCGTACCGCAGGTCGCTGTAATCCACGCCGTACCCGCCGCTTTGCGTGGGGACGATCTCGCTCTCGCCCACGAACAGGACATATCCGGTCCCGGCCTGTCGGAAGTTGGGATGGAGCGCGTCCGCCCACATGCCGCCTGGCTCCAGCAGCGCATCGAGCGTCGCCGGGTCGGACGAGGAGAGGAAGGCGAGCACGCCGTTCTGCAAAGAGGCCAATTCCGCCATCCTGGAAAGCAATCTGCTCTGTTCGCGTTGGTCGCCCTCGGAAACTCGCCAGTTTATGTCGGCAGCATGCGTGGTCAGCCTGAGGGGAGAGGTGACCAGCAGGTAGTCCGCCTCCGCGCAGGCGGCGATGAACGCGCTGTCCAGCGGGCGGGAGGCGATGCCGGCCTCCGGATCGTTCACCGTGCTCCCGTGGACGACAAAGTACTCTGCGTAGGTGTCCGTCGCGTCGGAGTATTGGACGTAGGATTGAGTGGTGGGGTCGGCCGTGTAGCCGATGCCCCGGTCTATCGGGTCTTCGTACAATATCGGCACCAGGGTGTACTCGGCCGTGAACGATTCGCCCGGCGGCAGGGTGATGTAGTCGTCGCCGCCGTCGAAGAACTCGATCTCTATCAGCCGCTCGTCGCCGGCATAGTCACGGCCCTTGATGGTATAGTCGCCGCCGGCCTGGCTGACCGCGTAAAGCCCCTTGGCGGTCGAGCCTTCGATGACCTGGAAGCCCGCCGCGATGTCCCAGATGAAATCCAGGTACGCGGTGCCGGCGCCGGCGTTTTCGATGGTCAGGGCCACCTCGAAGACGTTGTCGTTCCTGGTGACCTGGCGCTCGAACTCCAGGCTGGGCTGTCCGCGGACGATGGAGAAGTCGCGGCTGGTCTCTACCGTGTTCCCCTCGCTGGTGCGAGCGACGACGCGCAGTGTGTGGTCGCCGAGGGGTTCGCCCGTCAGGTCGAGGTCGAAAGTATGGAGAAACTCGCCGGCGGCGAGGGAGTAAGTGGCCGCCGATTGGTCGTCGAAGAAAAGCTCGATCTGTTCCACGGCCTGTTCCACGTCATCGCACATGACGACGGGAATGCCGGGCGGGTTCTGCTCCGAGAAGCCCGTGTAGGTGCAGCCCCATTCGTACTCGGAGGCCCGCACGGTAACGTTGAGCGCCGTGCCTGCCGGCGCAACGTCGGCGTCAATGTAGACGTTGTGGTCCGGGTTGGGGGACACGATCGTGACATCCGCCTCCATCTGGCCGGACGGGCTGACCGTGTCGGATTTGGTGCTCATCACTTGTTGGATGCTGAACGCTCTGGCCTCCAGCGTGTGCGGCTGGAAGAAATCCGCCCGCGTCATGCCCTCGGCGTGCGGGGAAAAGTGGACTTCGTAGCGGGGCGAGCCGCCGCCCCCAGGGGTGACAGGTTCGTAGTCGGTGCCGAGCAGCGCGCCGTCGAGGTAGAATTCGACGCGGTCCACGTAATCGGCGGAGGCCAGGTCCGCCCACGCGGTATAAAACTCGTAGTAGGCGGCGGGATACTCGGCGAGGCCGATGCTCTCGATTGCCGGGGGGTCGCCGCCGGGCGTCAGCGTCTCGAAGGTCTGCTCGGCGCTGTTGACCTCGTTGCCGGACTCGTCGCTGGCGAAGACCTGGTAGTAGTAGGTGCTGCCGTTCTCCAGCCCGGTCAGGGTGATTTGATGGTCAGTCTCGTAGGCGGGGTCGGATGTGGAGGAGGGAGTCATATAGCGCCAGCGGCTGTAGTCCACGCGGCTGCTGCACGGCTCGTCCGTCTGCCAGGCGATGACCGCCGTGTGCTCGGTGGTCGTCAGCACCGTCGGCCCGGAGATGATCTCCGGCAGTTTGAGGTCGGCGGGCCACCACTCTTCCCAACAGTTGTCATCTTCGTCTCCCTCGACGATGACGTCCGTGTCATCGGCGCACAGTTTGACGAGGCCCGACACGGCCGGCGGCGGTAATTCCCACTCCTGATCGAGGTAGCCGGCCCGGATCGCTCCTGCCTGGAGAGTATAGGTGACGGTGTCCGTGGCCAGGGGGGTGACGCCCTGGTACATACCGGTCACGTGTCCGGCCGCGGCCGTGCTGCCGCCCGCGTTCTCGATCAGGTAGCCGACGCGGGGATAGTCGCTCTCGTACCACGCGCTGCTGATGGTCAGATCGGGCAGTTGTGAGTGAGCCAGGATATCAATGTAGCGGTAGGTCACAAAGTCTCCGCCACAGTTGCCGGCCGTGGCGATGATACGTTTTCTACCCGGCGCGTCCCAGGTGAAAGTGACGGCGGTCTGAGTGTAGCTGCCCGTTCGCTGCACGTCGCTCTGCTCGGTCGTCTGCCAGGTGTAGGTGAACGGGGGTGTGGCGTTGGACGGGAAGACGGTGGTGGTGAAGGTGTAAGCCGTGCCGGTGATGCCGCCGGTGGGGCCGGCGACGCTAATCTTGGTCATCGGCACACTGCAAGTGGGCGAGGGTGTCTCGATGGTGATGTTGTGTGTGGCCGTGATGGAGCTATCGCAGTTCTGGACGAGGACCGAAATCTTCTTCAGGCCGCTCGTGGTCCAGACGTAGGAAGCGGTGCTGCTGATACTGCTCGTGGTCGTGACCCGCTTGCTATGTTGGCTGGCATACCAGGTGTAGGTGAACGGCGGGGAGGCGGTAGGCGGCGAGACCGTGGCCGCGAAGGTGTAGGTCGTGTCGGTGATGCCCTGGGTCGGCCCGCTGATGCTGGCGTCGGTGGCCGGCTCGCAGGGAGCCGACTCGTAGTAGATGGTGAGTCGCGGCACGGCGGAACTGTCGCGCGTGAAAAAGTCGGCTGCGCCGTACTCGCCGCTGCCCGGACGCAGTAGAATACCATGGTTGAGCAGCACGCCCGACGCCCAGCCCTGGACGATGTTCGTGACGTCCCAGCTCATCCAGCCTATGCTGTAACCGGACGAT
>QMOE01000368.1 GCA_003648125.1 Chloroflexota bacterium | reverse complement strand
ATATCGAGACCAAGCGGCTTGGGCGAGACCCGCTCCCTTCACTTCGACAGGCTAACTTCAAGGGTTTAGATACGCCTTCGGCTACTCAACCAGCGGTCGCTAGCCTTAGGTTGACGCGCATGGGTAAGAAACCCGCCCTACAGATTCGCGCCCCGGATTATTGAGATGATACCCTCGCCCCTTGCGACGAGTCAAGATGACCGCGTTCCAATAAAGCTGTGGTTTGATTGTCAGTTTTGGCGATTTATGATATAATATAACGAAATGTCATATAGCAAAACAGCACATAATGAGATATGCTATGGCTAACGCCACAAGTATTCGTCGCTTTATCCTGGGCTTGCTGGCTCGACAGCCAATGTCCGGTTACGACATCAAACGTTTTCTCAAGAGCATGAGTTGGCTGATTGATAGTCCGAGTTTCGGCAGCCTCTATCCTGCTTTGCACTCTCTGCTGGAAGGTGATCTGGTGACCGTGGAGGTGATTCCGCGTCAAGATAAACCATCGCGGAAAATCTACAGTATCACGGAGACGGGCAAGCGAGCGTTGCGGGAGTGGATGGAACAGCCAATCGCTTCAGGTGCTTCCTTGAAGGCTTTTTTGATGCGCTTGATCTTGGCCAGCAACTTGTCGCATGCTGGCCTGCTCGTTCACCTGCGGCAACGACGTGCAGAAGTCGCTATCCACCACCGTACTCTGCAAGAGGTTGCCGGGGCGATGGATGCAGGGACGGATTTGGGCGAACGCCTGGCGTTTGATTATGTGTTGACCATGGCCACCGTAGAGTTGGATTGGCTGGATCGTGTGTTGGATCAGTTATCCCAGTCGCGGTCATCTGTGGAAGCCACATAGGGCGGCTCTACAACCGTGACAGTTTGAGGTACATAGCTGGGAAATCATTAAAGCGAGAAAGGAGCGAGGATGTTTAAGGCAGGCGATGCGATTGTTCATCCTATCCGTGGGGTTGGTGTGGTGATGCATATTGAGGAGCGGCAGTGGCGTGGAAGTAGCGAGCAGTACTATAGGATCGAGTTGCTAGGACGGCCGACCACCAGTTTTTTGACGATTCCGATCAAAGTTGCAGAAAAGATGGGGCTGCGGCGCGTCATTCCGCTGTCTGAATTGAAACAGGTGTGGCGCGTTTTGTGTGCTAATTCCAACGCCCTACCGGATGACCGCAACAAACGTTACGAGGTGATTGAGGAAAGACTTCACGGGGGGGATATTTTCCAAGTTGCAGAGGTGGTGAGAGATATGGCCTGGCGGAAGCAGCAAGAGGGCAAGATAACCACACGGGGGAAACAGATGTACGACGAAGGGATGGGTCTCCTGGCAGGGGAGATTGCAGTCACACGAGGTATTGCCCTGACAGATGCCGAGACTCAGATTAGGGAAAGATTGTTGAAGGCCATGTCGCCACCTGCCGCGATGTGATTTTGAAATTGTCTAGCTTGACCTGGTTCTGGGGATACGACTTGCTCCTGTAAATACCTGACTGCCAAAGTTTAGGACTAGCTTCAGAGTCTCGCCGAGCCGTTTTCTCTAGCTACAAGCGGAAGGGGGGGGAAGATGAAGACGGTCGTTGCTGGGGCGTTAGGTGAGTGCGTTCACGTAGCCGGTGTGTGGAACTTTTTGCGGCTGGCCGAGATTGCTGGTTGGCGAACAGTCTTTCTCGGGCCAGCGGTCTCTGTTGACGAGGTGCTGGAGACAGCGCGGCGTGAGAAGGCCGACTTGGTGGGTGTCTCCTACCGTCTGACACCGGAGACGGGCGAGCGGCTGCTGGCCCAGTTTGCGGAGGAAGCGGATGACCTGCGTGCTGCCGGGGTGCGTTTTGCCTTCGGCGGGACGCCGCCCGTGGCCGAGCGGGTGCGGGGTATCGGTTTCTTTGAGCGCATCTTTGACGGTACCGAGCCTACCGATGCAGTACTGGCCTACCTGAAAGGTCAACCCCACAGCGGCCTTGCCGAGACTGACTTTCCCCAGACCACGGTTGAGCGTATTGCGTCCAAGTCCCCATTCCCCATCATCCGCCACCACTTTGGCCTGCCGACGCTAAAAGCTACCCAGGCCGGGATAGCTCGTATCGCTGAAGCGCAGGCGCTGGACATTGTCTCGTTGGGCATTGACCAGGACGCCCAGGCCAATTTCTTTCATCCAGAGCGACAGAATCCCCGCCGTCGTGGGGCGGGCGGCGTGCCAGTGCGCAGCCCCGCCGACTATCGCGCTCTCTACGCTGCCAGCCGGCGTGGGAACTTTCCTCTCCTACGCGCTTACTCCGGCACCGATGACTTTATCCGGCTGGCCGAGATGTACGTGGAGACCATCCGGATTGCCTTTTGCGCCATTCCCATATTCTGGTTCAACCAAATGGACGGGCGCGGTCGCTGGGACCTGGCAGGCTCTATCCGCGAGCATCAGAAAGTGATGGCCTGGTACGGCGAGCGAGACATTCCGGTGGAGCTGAACGAACCGCACCATTGGGGATTGCGCGACGCTCCCGACGTGATTTTCGTCGTCTCGGCCTACCTTTCGGCTTACAACGCCCGCGCTTTTGGCGTGCGCGACTATATCGCCCAGATGATGTTCAACAGCCCGCCGGGCCTCTCCGACGCGATGGACCTGGCCAAGATGCTGGCTTGCCTGGAGATGATCGCTTCCCTGGAAGGGTCTGACTTTCACATCTGGCGGCAGACGCGGACGGGACTGCTCAGTTATCCTCTGGATCCGGACGCGGCCCGCGCTCATCTGGCGACCAGCGTTTATTTGCAGATGGCGCTGCGCCCGCACATCCTCCACGTCGTCGGTCACACCGAAGCCCACCATGCCGCGAACGCCTGCGACGTGATTGAGGCCTGCAAACTGGCCCGCCGGGCGGTGGAGAACGCGCTGCGCGGCCAGCCGGATATGACTGCCGACCCTGCCGTCCAACAGCGCAAGGAGGAGTTGGTGCGGCAGTCTCGGATCACCCTGGAGGCTATCCGCGCCCTGGCTGAACCGGATGTGGCCGATCCATTGATTGACCCGGTCACCCTGACGCGGGCAGTGACGACGGGGATGCTGGATGCCCCTCACCTGCGCAATAATCCGTTTGCCCGTGGACAGATCGTCACCCGCATAGACCCGCGCGGGGCCTGCGTGGCGGTGGACTCGGACACGGGGCGGGCACTTTTGGAGGGAGAACGGATCGCAGCCCTGGATATTGAGGGACATTCGAGAGATTTTGATAGGGAGGAAATGTATGAGTAGCAAGACACGTTACACAGTTATCGGCGCCGGTCACGGCGGCAAAGCGATGGCGGCCGATTTGGCTGTCAGAGGGTTCACGGTCAAGTTATACAATCGCACCGCCGAGCATATCAGCGAGATCGTCTTGCGCGGCGAGATTGATCTAGAGTACGAGAATGGCATCTCCCGCCTTGGCCGTCTGGCGGGCGCCACTTCCGATATTGCCGAGGCACTCGATGGCGCCGACGTTATCATGATCGTCGTGCCTGCTTCGGGCCACCGGGATATTGCCCGCAGTTGCGTTTCCCATTTGCGCGATGGGCAGATTCTGGTGCTCAACCCAGGCCGCACGGGTGGGGCGCTAGAGTTCCGGCGGATACTTGATCTCGAAGGGTGCGCGGCCGATGTCATCGTGGCCGAGACTGGCACTTTTGTTTTTGCCAGTCGCAGCACCGGCCCGGCCCAGGCCCGCATCTTTCGTCACAAGAACGCCGTGCCTCTAGCCGCCCTGCCAGCCACGCGTACCGGTCACGTGCTGGAAGCGGTGTGTGAAGCGTACCCCCAGTTTGTTCCGGCTCCT
>QMOE01000367.1 GCA_003648125.1 Chloroflexota bacterium | reverse complement strand
GCCGGCGCTATACCGGCCAGAAGCCATTTTCACCTTTCAGGCCGTTCTGTACCAGGACGGCGTTTTCGATATTACCTACAACGGCCTGCCTTTACCGTTTCGGTTCGACCCGGATGAAACCCCATCGGCAAATCCCTGGGTGCGCGGGGTGACCCCGGGCCGGGGTGAATGTCTGCACACCCGCCTGGACGATTTGTCAGGGCCTCCTCAAAAGGATCAGGCGATCGTGCAAAACTATCAACTGGATTTCAGACGTTATCTGCACGAATTTATCCTGCCCCTGGGATGGGTGGTGATCGGAGGCAGCCTGTTGCTCTTACTGGGGATACCCATCTTGCTCAATTTCTCAATCGTCAAACCCCTGGGCGCTTTGTCGGCCGGGGTGCGGCAGATGGAAGCCGGTGACCTGAATGTACAAGTCCCCATCCACAATCAGGACGAGATCGGCTTTTTGACCAATGCATTCAACAAGATGGCCTCCAGGCTGCGTGGACTGGTGACGGACCTCGAAGAGCGGGTCTCGGAGCGGACCTCGGAACTCGACGCCGCCAACACACAATTGCGGGCCGAAATTGCCGAGCGCGAGCAGGCGCAGGCGACGCTCATCGAACAACAGCGCACGCTGGCAACCTTTGAGGAGCGCGAGCGTATGGGCCGCGAGTTGCACGACGGGCTGGGGCAGGTGTTGGGCTACGTCAACGTGCAGGCGCAGGCGACCCAGACCCTCCTGGCCGAGGGAAAGACCCAGGCAGCCCAGACCAACCTGGGCGACCTGGCGCGCGCCGCGCAGGAGGCCTACGCCGGCATCCGCAGCCACATCCTGGGACTGCGGACGGCCGGACCGTCTGGCCCGGATTTCTCGACGACGGTGCGGGATTACGTCCACCAGTTCGGCCAGCAGTACGGTATCGCCACCGCGCTCAGCCTGCCCGACGAAATGCCCGTGCCCCTGTTTGCGCCGGGCGTGGAGGAGCAAGTGTTGCGCATCGTCCAGGAAGCCCTGACCAACGTGCGCAAACACGCCCACGCCGCCAGGGCGGAGGTGGTATTCAGCCTGGCCGGCGACCAGGTGCAGATCCTCATCACCGACGACGGCGTTGGATTTGCGCCAGACAGGTCTGATGGTGCCCACTTTGGGTTGGACATCATGCGCGAGCGGGCGGAGCAGACCGGCGGGCGGTTAGAGATCCGGTCTGCGCCGGGACAGGGTACCCGCGTCCTGGCGACGCTGCCGCGCTTTCTGCCCACAGGGGCGGAAGGGGAGGAGGCGGGAATCAAGGGACTGCGCCTGCTGTTGGCCGACGATCATCCCCTCTTCCTGGGCGGGTTGCGCAACCTGCTACTGGCGCGCGGCCTGACGGTGGTGGGCACGGCGCGTGACGGCCAGGAGGCCCTGGAAAAAGCCCGCGCGCTGCGCCCCGACGTGGTGGTGATGGACGTGCACATGTCGGGCGGTGGCGGCCTGGAAGCCACCCGCGCCATCAAAGCCGAACTGCCAGAGGTCAAAATCGTAATGCTCACCGTTGCAGAAGACGACGCGCACCTGTTCGAGGCCATTGAGAGCGGCGCCTCGGGCTACTTGCTCAAGAGTTTGGACGCCAACCAGTTCTGCACACTCTTGACCGGCCTGCTGCAGGGCGACGCGCCCCTGGCGCCGGGGATGGCTGCGCGTATCATGGCCGAATTTGCCCGTCAGGGCGACCGCGAGGGTCGCCCCGACATGGCCGAATTAACCCCCCGCCAGGAGGAGATTCTAAGCCTGGCCGCGCAAGGGTTGATCTATACAGATATCGCTCAGCGCCTGCACCTCAGCGAACAGACCATCAAATATCACATGGCCCAGATCGTGGAAAAACTGCACGTCGAAAACCGCGCCGAGGCGATTGCCTACTACCATCAACAGATACAAAAATAACCCCGACAAACCAACATCTGGGCTCCTCCCAAACATCGTGCCATCCACGGATGGTGTGTTATTGTCTTTCTGCTTCATTCGTGCTATACTCGGTATATGGAAATGTATCGCGATTTTCCATCTACTGATACTGGCTTCACTGTCAGCGCTTACCATTCACCACAGGAGGGCGCAATGTACAAGTTACCGATTGGGATTCAATCTTTCGAGGTCATGCGGACGCGGGGCTTTGTGTACGTGGACAAGACCGAGACCATTCATCGCCTGGTCACGGAGGGGATGTACTATTTTTTGGCGCGACCGCGCCGCTTTGGCAAGTCATTGCTCGTCTCAACCTTGCGCTGCCTGTTCGAGGGGCAGCGCGAGTTGTTCGAGGGCTTGTGGATCGCAGAGCCGGGCCGCTGGGACTGGCAACCGCATCCCGTCGTCGTGATTGACTTTAACCAAATTGCGCTGGATACGCCGGAGCATTTGCACCAGGGATTGCTATACCAGTTGGCGCAACGCGCCGCAGAATCTCAACTGACATTGACCAGTCCCTCTTACGTTTCGCAGTTCGGAGAGTTGCTGACAAACCTGCATCGGCAATCCGGGCAGCCGGTGGTGGTGCTGATTGACGAATATGACAAGCCGCTGATCGAGCATCTGGGCAAAGGCGAGGCCGGGCTGGCGGTGGCGCGCGCGAATCGGGACATCCTGCGCAGTTTTTTTGGCGTGCTCAAAGGCGCGGACGTGGCAGACGCGACACGCTTCGTGCTGCTCACGGGCGTCTCGCGCTTTAGCCGTGTTTCCGTCTTTTCGGCCCTCAACAACCTCAACGACATCAGTATGCACTCGGCTTACGCCGCATTACTGGGGTACACGCAGACAGAACTGGATACGTATTTTGCCGCATATCTTGGCCGTCTGGCCGAGACGATGGAAACCACAGTAAAAGCCACCACGGAGGCGCTGGCGCGCTATTACGACGGCTATCGCTTCTCACGTCGCGCGTGCAAGGTCTACAATCCATTTTCGGTACTGGCCGCGTTCAATCACGGTGAATTACGGAACTATTGGTTCGAGACGGGTACGCCGACGTTCCTGGTAAAGTTGCTGCGAGAAAGACGGTACGCCTTGCCCAAACTGGAAGGACTGGAAGTAGACGCGACCGCCTTTTCCACGTTCGAGATTGACCGTCTCACGCCGGAGGCATTGCTCTTTCAGACCGGCTACCTGACGATTGCAAAGGTGGAGGGTGAGATTTACACGTTGGATTATCCCAACCAGGAAGTAAAGACCTCGTTCACCAAAGCCTTACTGCTCGCGATTGAGCGGATCGCTCCGGATGTCACGTCTCACGTGCTCAGATTGTCCGGCTACCTGCGCGTGGGGAATCTGGACGCCTTTTTCACTGCGATGACGGCCATCTTTGCCGCGATTCCCTACGACATTGAAACGAAACGGGACGAAGCCTACTTTCACACCATCTTTTACCTGGCGATGTCGGCCTCCGGCGGCGCGGCGCAGAGCAGCGTACTGACCAGCCGGGGACGGATTGATATGGTGGTGACGTTCCCCGACAAGGTGTACATCATCGAGTTCAAGTGCAACCAGAGTACAGAAACTGCCCTGCGCCAGATTCACGCCCAGGGCTACGCGGAGCCATACCAGGGCAGCGGCAAAAAAATCGTGCTGCTGGGCATCAACTTTGGTACAGAGACGCGCAACGTGGAAGCGTGGGCTATGGAAGAGATGTAAAACTCCAAGACCTCGGAGGTTTTCTGAAAACCTCCGAGGTCTTTATGGACAGAGAGTATCTTCTCAATAGAGTGGGGCAAGCCCTCGGTCATAAGCCTGTCATTCTGAACCGGAGCGCAGCGGAGGTGAAGAATCTCGCCTTGGATAGGCGGTTTGTG
>QMOE01000366.1 GCA_003648125.1 Chloroflexota bacterium | reverse complement strand
TGGCGCGGCGGCGGGGAATCGTGCAGATTATATCCGCCTTGACCCTCAATTCATACTTTACGCAATACGTCACCAAGGGGATCCCCTGCCCGGCGCTGAACTGCTACGCCTGCCCAGCAGCGGCTTTCGCTTGCCCCATTGGAACCATCCAGCATTTTATCGGACGTAAAAAGTTCCCGCTCTAAGCCCTCGGGGTGGTCGGCCTGGTCGGCGCGCTGATCGGGCGGGCTAGCTGTGGCTGGTTCTGCCCCTTTGGCTGGTTCCAGGAACTGGTATACAAGCTGCCTGTCCCCAAGTGGCGGCTGCCCAACCGCTTCAATTGGATTCGCTACATCATCCTGGCTGTGCTCGTCGTCGCGGTTCCCTACGTCACGCGCGAGCCGTGGTTCTGCAAGCTGTGCCCGGCCGGCACGTTGGAGGCCAGCATTCCGCTGGCGCTGTTCTCCGCCGACATCCGGGCGATGCTGGGCGCGATGTACTGGCTCAAGATCGGCATCTTGGGCGCGCTGCTGGCCTGGATGAGTGTCACTCGGCGGCCATTCTGCCGCTGGATTTGCCCGCTAGGGGCGCTGTGGTCACCTTTCAACCCGGTCAGCTCTTTCCGCTTGCAGGTGGATCAGGACACTTGTACCCAGTGCAATCGCTGCCAGCAGGTCTGCCCGATGGATATCCGGGTCTATGAGAACCCCGCCTCCGCAGCCTGCATCCGCTGTCTAGAGTGTATACAGGTGTGCCCGGTGAATTGCATTGAGGTGGCATCGCCGGGATTGTAGGGCGGTTTTGCTAACCGCCACAGGGTCGGATAGGCAAATCCGACCTACCCATTCGACGCCAATCGCAGTTTTAGGAACAGCCACGGCGCGCCCAGTCCAGCCCACAGCCCCACCAAAGCGTAGCGCACAAAGCGCATGATGGAATAGAGAGTCTCGCCCTGACCAGGGAAGATGAGTTTGAGGCCCAAGTAGAAAGCCAGCAATCCCACCGCGCCGACCAGGAAACGCACGCCACGCTGCCACAACGGGCCATCCGTGCTGAAAGAGGCCACTTGCCTGAGCAACGCTATCCCCACGCCCATCCCCATCAACACCGCCATCGAGCTGACGACATCGCCGGCGGGAAACAACAGCAACAGCACCAGCGGCGCGACCACGGCCAGCGCCAATTGTATAGCCAGGCCAGTCTCTCTCAGCCAAGCCTCGACGCGCGGTTGTAACGCCAAATAAGCCGCCAGAAAAATTGCGCCAACCGTCCACCCGCCAAATACGTCGGTGGGGAAATGCACCCCCAGGTAGATGCGGGAAAAGCCGATCAGCACCATCAGCGCAATGACGACGACCCATAACCAGGTCTTGCGAAACCCGGCCGCGATGGTGCCCCACACAACGACCGCCGACTGGGAATGACCGCTGGGCAACCCGTATCCGCCAGCATCGTGCAGTTTTACCATTGGGTCAATCTCAAACGGGCGCGGGTGAGCAAACAGGTCCTTGAGCCAGGTGTTGACGTAGGTCGAGAGGAGAAAAGCAAAAGCCAGGCGCGCGCCTATCGCCAAGTCCACGCACCAGAAAACCAACGGGAGCAAAATCAGAAAAAACTCTTCCTCGCCCAAAAAGGTGATGCCTTTGAAAACCCCGTCGAGCACTGGGCCGTGCATCAGTTGAATGGTGTGGATGAGGTCAATGCCCCATTGCCAGATTGCGTCCATCGTTACCTCCTATTGCGGATTCAAGATTTGTGTGGATTTGAGGTAACTGCTCAGGTGCCCGGCACTTGCCGATTTTGATGAAAAAAGTGCCCGGCACTTGAAGCTTACGGGCTATGCCCTGAGCAGTTACGACTTGAGAAACTATGGGGAAACCATCAGGGCCTCCCCATCTGCGCGATGACGACGCCTCCCTCGAGCACCTGCACCCCCCAATCGCCGCCGGTGGAGGCGGGGGCACCGGTGGCGTGGAAAGGTTGTCCCGGCGCGATGAACACGTCCCAGCGCTGCACCTCCGTCCCATCCCGCCGCAACACGACCGTCCCATTCAACGCCCGGCTGGTCGCCACCGCCAACTCCGCGCTATCGCCGGATGGTGTGAGCCGGATGGCGGCCTCCTCGTTGGCCCAGTTGTAACCCCCGATGCCGCTGACCGGGTACCAACGCTCATTCCAGGACACACTCGCGCCCGGTTGCAGCGTCCAATAGTCCCAAAAGGTGGGCGTCAGACCAGCCCATAGCTCAAAGTAGCGGCTAGAGTCGTCCGTCCACAAGCTGGACGGCAAGTCGCCCATACAAAAGATTTTTACCCCCGTGGCGACGGTATGCGGAAAGGTGCGCACAATGCCCTGGTCGCTGCCCAGATCATACGCGCCGACAAAATCAGCCTGCGCCGGGTGGGCAAAGACCCCCAGGTATTGATGCCACTCGGAGTAGCGGCTGAAATCACGTCCGTTGTACACCGGCCACGTCATCTGGCCGCCGGGGGATGGCAAGCCCCCGTCACCGGTCGAGTGAACGGTGACCGCATCAGCGGGCAGGATAAAGGTCAGATCGGGGGAAGGAGCGTTGTAGTCAGAGAGTGATAGCATCCCGTTGGCCCAGAACTGGTAGCTCTGCGCCGCTCCGGTGGGGTTGGTGATGCGCGGCGTGAGGGTGAAATAGCTGTGCTCGCCGTCCACCTGGATCGTCACCTCGACCGTCATCCCAGTGCGGTCATCGGTATCCCACACGCGGACGCCGTTCCAGAGTAGCTCGTACTGCCAGGGCCGGTACTCGTTCAAGCCGTGTTCCTCTTCGGGAAAGGCCCACTCCATCCCGCCGGTCGCCAGCCACCAGCCGCGATAGCCCCAATGGGTGGGTTTGATCACCGGGTTGACGTAGAAAAGCTGGCGACCGGTCACGAGATCGGTCCAACGCAGGATGCGCCCACCCAACTCGGGCACGACGACCAATTGGACGTAGCCGTTCTGGATAAAGACAGCGCGGTAAGCGCGGGGCGCGGGGCCGGCGACGGCGTCAAAGTCGAGACGCGGGTAGGGGTAGATGGGGTCGTCGGGGGAGGTGAGAATCAGCGCGTCCTGCCAGCCATAGGTGTGGAGCGTGATCTCCTGCTCCCAAGCAGCGGGGCCAGAGACGGGCGGAAGGGGCGGGGGTGTGGAGGTGCGGGGGGGAGTAGTTGGTTGGCCGGTTGGTCGGATAGTCGGTTGACCGGTCAAGGTGGCGACAGGAACAGGGAGAGCGGTCGGCGGATGCTGCGTACTGGTGGGCGGGATGGGAGTCGAGGTCGGCGGCTCGGTCGGGCGCGCGGTCGGCGTGGGGGAGGCGGACTGAGAAACAGCGGTGACTTGGGCCGGTGAGGCAGCAGATCTGCACGCGGCGACGAACCCCAACAACAGCAGGGCCAAAAATGCAGCAAGTGCCCGCTTATGCCTCATGTCTCACACCTCACGTTTCACAAACGGTTTCCAGCGCGGTGCGGATACAGGTCAGCCCCGGCTCGGCCCCTTGCTCCAGAAGGCTATTGTGCCAGGGGCAGGGTGAAATAAAAGAGACTGCCCTGACCGACCTGGCTCTCCACCCCCACCTGCCCGCCCAGCTTTTCGACGATGCGGCGGGCGAGCGACAGGCCCATCTCGTACTTGGTACGACGCGCGGACGGGGAAAACAAGCGCACCTGTTCCTCCGGCGCGAGGCCCGGGCCGTTATCGCGCACCCAGAAACGCACTATCCCCTCCTCCGCCGTGGGGGAGGGGGAATCGGCGCCCAATTCCACACGGGGAGGCTGCCCGCCGTACTTGATACCATTGGTGAGGTAGCTAACCCACACCTCCT
>QMOE01000365.1 GCA_003648125.1 Chloroflexota bacterium | reverse complement strand
CCGGTCGGCGAGTGGCCCACGCCCACCGTAGATGATACGAACGTGCGCGATACCGTCCACGTGGACTGGGAACGGCTCAGCCTCGCCATCCCCGCCCAGGGGAAGCGCGCGCGCGTCATCAGCGTCGTGCCGGATCAGGTCATCACTGAGCAGTTGGTCGAGACGGCAAAGATAGAGAACGGGCTGGCGGTGGCCGACGCGGAGCGTGATATACTCAAACTGGCCGTGATCGAGCGCCACCACGGGACGGGCAACGTGGGGCTGGGGTTCGTGCGCGGGCTGGGGTTAAAACGCGGCGCCATCGCCGGCAGCGTGGGCCACGATTGCCACAACATCACCGTCGCCGGCTGTGACGACGGGTCGATGATGACCGCCGCTCGCGCCGTCGGCGACATGGGCGGCGGGCTGGTTGCCGCCGCCGGGGACGAGGTGCTGGCCTCCGTCCCGCTGCCCATCGGCGGGCTAATGTCAGACCAATCGGTTGAAACCGTCCGCCAGCAGATGGACCAGTTAGTGAAAACTGCCAGGGAACTCGGCTCCGCGCTGCACGACCCGTTCATGGCGCTGGGCTTTTTGGCGTTAGAGGTCATACCCGCGCTCAAGCTGACCGACCAGGGATTGGTGGACGTGGAAAAGTTTGATTTTGTGCCGTTGTTCGCGGACCGCTGATGCGAGCGGTTGGGGCGAGGCAGTGCCTCGCCCCAACAAACGGAAAATGAAAAGTGAGGAAACGTCTGAAGGACTCTCCTGCCAAACCCACCAACCCCCGCGCCCAACGCCGACGCGAGCAGCAACGGCTCTTTTGGGCCGTCGCCATCTTCCTGGTCGTCGTGGGTTCTATCGCCATCGCGCTGGCCTATGGCTCGCGGGCTATCGTGCTGGGCGTGATCTGCCTGCTCGCCGGAGCGGGCATGCTGGGCCTGCTGTGGCTCATTCTCACCGTTATGGAGCGGCTGGTGAAGTAAAAGACCCCAGGGGTTTCGGAAAACCCCTGGGGTCTCTCTTCCGCATAAGGAGACACAGATGAATCGTCGAGAACTCGTCACCTACCTGGACGACTATTTGCGCGTCAAAGAGATACAAGACTCTTCCCAGAACGGCCTCCAGGTGGAAGGGCCGGACGAGGTGGCAAAAGTCACCTTTGCCGTAGATGGCTGTCAGGAGTCATTCGAGCAGGCGGTCGCGGCTGGCGCGCAACTGCTCATCGTCCATCACGGGCTTTTCTGGGCCGACCCAGTCCGGCTGGTCGGCCCGCTCTTCCGGCGCGTGCGGACGTTGATCGAGGGCGGCTGCGGCCTCTACGGTGTCCATCTGCCGCTGGACTTGCACCCCGAGGTGGGCAACAACGCCGAACTGGCTCGCCTGCTGGAATTGAAAGACACCCGCGCCTTCGGCGAGTACCACGGCAGCGAAATCGGCATCGGCGGCCAGCTCGATCCCCCCACCCCGCTGGACACGCTGGTCGAGCGATTGACCGAGGCCACCGGCAGCCCTCCCGTGCGCGTGCTGGCTCACGGGCCGGAGCAGGCGTCACACGTAGGCTGCATCTCTGGCGGAGCGGCGATGATGATGGGCCAAGCTGCCGAGGCCGGGTTCGATACCTTTATCACCGGCGAGACCAGCCACGCCTACTTCCATCAGGCTGCGGAGTATAGCCTCAACGTCATCTACGGCGGTCATTATGCCACCGAGACGCTGGGCGTAAAGGCGCTGGCCCGTCACCTGGCAGAGAAATTCGGCCTAAAGACAACCTTCCTAGATGTCCCCACGGGAATGTAACTTGTGCCTGGGTGTCCGTCATTTTCTTGCGCGCCGTGGAACGCGGTCATTGGAGTCGTAGGTGCGAGGTAGTGCCGCGCCCCTCCTCGGCGGGGGACGCCCGCGCTCCCAGGCAAGATCCACTACCCGGCGCAAAAATTTGACGGACACCCCTTGTGCCTGGTTTGCTAGTAATTTAGACAGTGGTATACTATGCTGTGAGACGTGAGAGAGGAGGTGATTCCCCGAACAAACCACTAGAAGCTGAACGCTCAATTGACCGTTTACCCATTAAATCACAGGAGGAAAAAGAAATGTCGTTCAAAAAAGTACGCTGGCTTTTGGCCGTTTTGATAATACTGACCCTGGTACTGAGCGCCTGCGGCCCAAAGGCAACGGAAGAACCAACTGTTGAAGAAGTAAATTGCCGCGCTGAGGTTGGCTCCGAAGCAGTCGGCAATTACCAAATCCCCGAGGTTATCGAAGGATGCTACAACGTGGCCTACGTCTACGTTGGCCCGCACGACGATGGCGGCTGGTCTCAGGCCCACGACGTCGGACGGCAGTACGTTGAGGCAAATATGGACGGCGTCCATACCGCTTACGTCGAGACCGTGGCCGAAGGCGCCGACTCGGAGCAGGTGATCCGCTCCCTGGCCCGCAAAGGCTTTGACGTGATCTTCACCACATCCTTCGGCTTTATGGATGCTTCCGAAATCGTCGCCGGCGAGTTCCCCGATACGGACATCATCCACATCAGTGGGTTCAAATCCAACGAAGACAACTTTGGAAATCTGATGGGCGCGATGGAAGATATGAAATATCTGGCCGGAATGTTGGCCGGTTCTCGCGCCAAGACAGATGGCAACCCCCGCCTGGGCTATATCGCCACCTTCCCCATCCCCGAAGAACTTCGCCTGGGAAACGCTTTTTCCCTCGGCGTCCAGCAGACCTGCCCCGAATGTACCGTCGACGTGCGCTGGATTTTCACCTGGCACGATCCTATCGTCGAGAAAGAGGCCGCTTCTTCCCTCTTCGATAGCGGCGTCCAGGTCGTGATGACCGGCGCAGACACCCCCGCTCCCGCCGAGGTGGCCCCCGATGGCAAGTGGGGCATCACCTACGACTATAAGGGCAACTGCACGGTAGACGCCTGCCTCACCTCCATGTACTGGAACTGGGGTCCGGTCTATGCCGACATCGTAGAGAAATCTCGCGCTGGCACGTGGGTCGGTGGTTGGGAATACTTTGACGCCGACTCGGGCGCGCTGGGCCTGCTCGGCTTTATGGAAGGGGAAACTCCCCAGCCGGGTATCGCCGACCTGCCCGAAGAGGACGTTCAATTGGTACGTGACACACTGGCCAAGATGTTGGCCGGCGAGTTCACTCGTTTTGACGTTTTCAAAGGCCCCATCACCGACAACCAGGGCAACCTGGTGCTGGCCGAAGGTGAGAGCCTGGAGCAAATCGATCTGGATGGCTTTTCCCAGTTCGGCAGCCCCTGCGAGACCTGCATGTACTGGTGGAACGAGAACATCACGGCTGAATTGCCCGCGCTAGAGTGAGCGAGTAGCAAGTGTGTAAGTAGGCAAGTAGACGAGTACACGGGTAGATGAGGGTATTTCTCTTGTTTACTTTGTGTGCTCGTCTGCTTTACCGAGGGCAGATCAATGTCTGAAATTTGCCGCTTTACTACCTTTATGTTACGTCTCTGTGTCGGAGATGGACACAGAAGGAGACAGAATGATTGTACGTATGTGGCATGGGCGCGTGCCAACGAGCAAGGCGCAGGCATATCGAGCGTTTCTGAACGAACGAGCTATTCCCGATTATCAATCAGTTGTGGGCAATGTCAGCGTCTATATTCTAGAGCGCAAAGAAGCTAAAGTCACTCATTTCATTACCATGACGTTTTGGGAAAATCTGGATGTGATCAAGGATTTCGCAGGAGACGATGTAGAGTTGGCAAAATACTATCCTGAAGACAAGGACTTTTTGCTCGAATTTGAGCCTGGGGTCGTACATTACGAAATTGTAGGACAATCGTAGAAACCAGGTTTTT
>QMOE01000364.1 GCA_003648125.1 Chloroflexota bacterium | reverse complement strand
TCAGCAATTCCCGTTTTGTAGTCGCGATTTCCAAATCGCGCCCGTTGTACCGCGTAAAACGTCTTCCGCGATTGCGAAATCGCGGCTACAACTTGCCGTTTTCTACCATAACGGGAATTGCTGGGAGGAGATTTAATCGGCCTGCAACAATCGCAGCCGGGCGACGACGGCCCGGTGGTCGGATTGACCGTCCCACTCGCCCACCCAGGCCGCCTCCGCTCGCCAGTCATCCGAGTGAAAGACATAGTCAATGCGCACCAACCGACCAGGGTGCGGAACGTTCCAGGCGCGCCCTTCCGCCGCCGGGAATGTATGTCCCAATCCCCAACCGGCCTCGCGGAACCCGTCCACCAGATGCGCCGATAGTGTGTGGTAGACCTCGTGGGTCGGCGTCGAGTTAAAGTCGCCCAGCAGGATGAGCGGTTCCGGCTGCCCGGCGACGCGGCCGAGCACCCATGCGATTTGCTCCTCCCGCCAGCGAAAGCCGCGCTCCACAGCGGCTCGATCAAGTCCGCTATACGACCAGGCGTGGACGTTCACCACCCGCGCGGCCCACCCGTCGAAATCCACCACGACCGGGCGCACGCGGCAGAGTATTTCCTCGTCCACCGACTCCACCTGAAGCGGATAGCGACTCCAGACTGCAGCCTCGGCAAAACATTGGGCGGGGTGCATCGGGGTGCGATAGGGATAAGTCGCGCCGATCTCTTGCTCCAACTGCTGCGCCAGGTTGGAGGTGAGTTCCTGGAAAGCAATCACGTCCGGGTTGGCGGCAGTGATACTGGCAGCGATGGGCGCAGCGTCGCTGTTAGTGTAGAGCACGTTGTAAGTCATCACGGTCAGAGCGGGATCGCCGGCCCCGGCGCTGACCACCGCCGAGGGGGGCAACAGGTCGTCGCCGAACAGTCCCCCGCGCAGCAGCGTGACGGTCAGCAGAGCAAGCCATGCCGCACGGCGCCGGGCCAACACAGTCAGCAGCGCAGCCAGCGGCAGCGGCGCGAACAGGTAGACCGCGAATCCGTTGAGCAGCGCCAGCAGCCAGTAACCATCGCCGACAAGCCGGTGTGCCACGGCCCAACCTACCACCAAGGTCGCGTATAAAAGTACCAATCCAGATGCAATTTTCCCCAGCCAACTGGTTCTCGGTGTCGCCATTCCTGCCTCCAATCGAAGCGCGACGCACATCGTAAATGCGTCGCACTTTGACTCTATTCTACCTCGATTCATCGCTCCCGGCTGGACGGATGTGCTACGCTTTCCATCCGTTTAACAGACGGGATGGCAATGCAATTAAGGTGAATATCGCAACGAGGACAGGAATGAGCACGGGTAAACGTGCAGGGAAATGTGGGAGCAGGCCTTGCGCCTGCCCCCACCCCAGTCGAGGTGCACTGCACCTTTCTGTTTCTATCGCGACGCGCCGCGCATGACGAGCGGCAGGTAGAGATAATTCGGCTCGGCGGCAAAGTAAAGCCCCTTGTTACTGCTGGAGCTGACGTTCCCCGCGCCGTCTATCACCTGCACCACATAGTTGAACTCGTCGAGCGAGGTGTTGGCCTCTCCCTCCCACAAGCCGGTGCTCGATGAGTAGGTCAATCCGACGCTCGTCCAGAGACTGGGCGCGTATTCATAGTTGATCCGCACCTCGGCGACGCCCGACTCGTCGTCGCTGGCTTTGATCTTGAAAGTCGCTGTGCCGCCCATCCTGGTGCTCTCCACCGACCAGATGGAAGGGGGCATATAGTCCTCGGTGTCGGTGTAGTAGACGCGCAGCGTAAGTTCGGTGTAGAGCCGTTCGACCCCGCTCGTGGAATGGAACTGCGCCGGGACGATAACCAGATTGTCGCTACCGCCCAGCCGGTTGATGGCGACGATGTTGGTCGGATACCAGCCCGCGTACTCAAAGGTTGGCTCAGTCCTGGCTGTATCGGTGACGAGCGTGGCGATCACCGGGTTGTCCATAGCGACGGTGTAGTATGTGGCGGCTACCACGACGACACCGCGCGCGGGCGTATCCAACTCGGTCACGTCAGAGATGACGAGCGGCTGGATGGGCCGTCCGGCGATGGTTTGCGTGTCGGTATAGCCCTGGACGGTGTAGTAAACGCCGGAGCCGGTGGTGTGCGCGACAAAATCAAAGTTGAACGTCAGTTCATCATAAGGCTCATCGTCCAGCGCGCCGCCAAGTTGAACCATATGGCCTCCGCCTCCGCTGCCCAGTCCGCTTGACAGCGGCACTGGAAAGGGCACGGTGACGCGGTACATCGGCAGGCCGTAGAGCGTGGATTCGATCATCACCTTCTCGTCGTAGCGGCTGAACCCGCCGCTGGACGCGCCGCCCACGTAGCGCTGCTTGGCCCGCATCAGCGCCTCTCCCACCGGTATGTCCTCGGCGCGGCCCAACTCTTGGGCAAAGTAGAGCATCAGCTTTTCCGAGTAAGCGATCTCGGTAGTATCACCCAGGCCGTAGCCGGTGTTGCCCACGAACCCGCCGGTCTGCCGTTTGGCGAACGCCTGGGCAAAGTCGAGCGCGGTCGTGCTGCTTGAGCTGTGCGTGTCGTGGACGTTGTAGCCCGAGTGGCAGCCCACCGACCAGACGACGGTGCTGATGGGCGAAGTGGCGGCGTTGCTGATTTCATCGCTGGAGAAAAGCCCCGCGCTCTCGTTGGGCGGGATGGCGTGCCAGTGCTCAAAGTGGGCGCTGATGGAGGCCAAATCCTGGCGGGTGGCGCCGGCTCCTGTCCAGACGTTCTTGAGATCGGTCGCTGTCCAGGTCTCGCTGATCAGAGTGGTAGAGGTCAGCCCTTGGGCGTCCATCAGGTCGCGGGTCGCCTCCGCGCTGTCGGTCAGGAAATCGTAACCGGTGGATAGCCCAGTCTGGGGGTCAAAACCGCTGTGCCCAGAGCTGAGATAGTGGCCGATGGTGGCCGTGATCTCTTCCGGCGTCTCCACCAGCCGCCCCACTGCCCGGTCGGGGACGTAGAGACCGTGGCCGTGCCAGTACTTGGGGTTCAGGTCGCCGTAGAAATTATCGGTGAGCAAAAAGCCCCAGCCCAGCGCGGCCCAGGTGGAATTGTTGCTATCCAGGTGAGCCGAGAGCCAATACTCGCGCTCGTTCGCCAGCGAGGAGGAATCGGGGATGCGGTAAAAGGGGATGATGCTGTCGTCGCCGACGATGACGATGTACTTGGTGTTGGTGTAAAAGGACAACTCGCTGCTCAAGTAACTGTAGATGGTTTCGGCTACCTCATTGGCTGCATAGGGGTTGCAGGCATCGTTGTCCCATTGGCCGTACTCCCCGGAAGCCCAATTCTCTACAGGATAGATCACTCCATTGACCGTAGGATCGTCGGCCAGCAGCCTCAATTGATCAGATATGGCTCGCGTGCGCGTGACGCCGTAAACGAAATCCAGTTGCCGCTTGCTGACCAGGATGATGGTCTCGACGTCGGAAGCAGAGGCCGGGGCCTGGTAAAATGACATTGGCTCGGTCGTGGGGCTGTAGGGCAGTGTCGCCGTACACGCCGGATAAGCTCCCCCGAAGGAGTGCGCCTCGGCCAGCAGGCCGTAGGTTTGGGCGGGGTCGTGCGCCCCGTCGTGCCCCAGGACGACGATATAGTGCCACCCCGGCTCGGTTACCAGAGCCACCGCTACCTCGTTTTCCTGGCCGGGGTTGGCCGAGACGGAACTCATCCGGCCCACAGAACTCATTCGGCCCACAGAACTCATCCGGCCGACGGAACTCATCCGCCCCACAGAACTCATCCGGCCGACGGAACTCATCCGGCCGGTGGAGTCAACGTCCGAGTCGTCCTGCACATC
>QMOE01000363.1 GCA_003648125.1 Chloroflexota bacterium | reverse complement strand
CGTGCAAGGGGTCGGTGATGCCGCCGTTGGGATAGTTTTTGTAGGCCTGGCGCGAGGCCATGCGCCCGGCGCGGAAGGAGTGGATGCCGGGGTAACGGAAGCCCCTGTCCCACAGTCCCTTGTAATAGGTGCGGGAATCATCGTCCATCTCGTTGGGCAGAGCGTTGTACTTGTAGAAATCGTCGTAGGATTGATGGGGCCGGTCGGCCATGCGCATAGCGTCGGTGCCGCGCCCGATACCAGAGACGAGCACGCGAGAGAGACTCTTACCGGCGGCCTTTTCCAGCTTGGTCAAACCATCCTCGGAGCAGAGCACGGTGCAGGCCGCGCCATCGGACATGACGCAAATGTCGAGGCGGGTCAGCGGCCAGGCCACCATCGGCGCCGACCGCACGTCTTCGACAGTCAATTCCAGTGGCTTTTGGGCATAAGAGTTATAGTAAGCGTTCTTGTGGTTCTTGATGGAGACGTGAGCCAATTGCTCCGGCGTGGTGCCGAACTCGGCCATGTGGCGCGTGACCATCATGGCATAGTAACCAGAGTAAAAGCCGCCCACGGGGTAGTCGAACGAGACGTCAGAAGCGAGAGCGATGAACTCGTTTCCCTTCCAGGTCTCGACGTGACTCATCTGCTCAAAACCGTAGCAGAGAACAACGTCAGCGTAGCCAGAGGCAACCGCTTTCCAGCCCTCCTGGAAGCAGATGCCGCCGGTGGCCCCGCCGCCCTCGACGCGATGGGAGGGCTTGGGCAGCATGCCGATATAGTCCTGGGCCATGATGGCGGCCATCAGTTGGCGCGTAAAGTGATCGGAAAAGTACGAGGCCACCGTGGCGTCCGTCAATTCCCAGAACTTTTGGTGCTCAATCCCCATATCGGCCAGGGTATAATCGTAGGCCTCCTTGACTAGAGCAGGAAAGACCTTGTCGGGGCGGGCTTTGGAGAATTTGGATACCCCTCCCGAAACAGCGTATACGGGTCGCATAGAAATACCTCCTTAGAGTAATTCATATTGCGTAGTTACTACTCAGGCCGGATGCAGTGTTGAGCGAGCGAGCGCTGGTTGAGTAGCTGTGACCGAAGGGAGGGGCATATCGAAACCAAGCGAGCGGCTTGGCACAACTTGCTTGGTCTCGATACGGCGCTTCGCGCCTACTCGACCGGCGCAGCCTGAGCAGTAACATTGCGTAAATCATGAGAAACACGAGATAGTTATTGGTTACTTGTCAGTTAGTCAGTATCACCTCCTTCGATCTCCTTGATACTGCCCGGCAGATCAAAGCGCCCGCCGGTCTGACGGGGCATAGTGTGCGTGGCGATAATCGCGTCCCGGTTCAGCGGACCGTAGATGTGGGGAAAGTCGCTCTCGTATTTGATCTCGGCTGAGACGCGAGTTTCGTCAATCACGAGCAGCAAGAACTCGCCATCCACGTCTCGATAGTAGGTGTTGGCGACCTGGAGCAGCAAATCCAGGCCGCGAGTGCAGTGGATGAAACCCTCACTCGCAAAGCCCTGCGGGAGGTACGGAGAGGTGATATCAAGGCTGTGCCAGTAATCGGCAAGAACGAGGTGATAGATGATACTCACGGGAACGCTCCCTCGAAGAACGCCACCACGCGCCGTTCCCACTCCTCCGGTGCGGCGGTCAGATAGCCGCCGTGATCACAATCAGGCACGATCCACAACTCCTTTGGCTCCCCAGCCCGCGCCAGTTGTTCCCACGGGTGGGCATCCACTTCCCGATCCCCGTAAATGAGCAGCAGCGGGCGGGGGCTAATGCGCTCTATCACAGAGATGGGGCTGACGTCGCCGGGAGCGATGCCGGTCTCGCGCTGGAAAAAAAAGAGGACGAGCTGGTAGGTGAGGGACTGGTACCAAGAGGGGTCGCCTCCCTCGTCGGTGATGTCGGCGACCAGATCGTAAAAGCCGCCCTCGGCTATCACCGCTTCGATCCGCTCCTCCTGTGCCGCGCCCAGGATAGAGGTTATGCCGCCCAGCGAGTAACCCAACACTCCCAAGTGGGCCACGTCCTGCTGACCGCGCACCCAGGTCACTGCCTCGATCAAATCTTGCGCCTCCAGATAGCCCAGGGTGGTCTGGCCTTGGGGATGGGCACAGGAGCGCAATTCGCTCATCAGCAAACCATAGCCGTGCCGGGCCAGGATCGCCCCTTCCCGCAACATTCCCTCGCGCGCGCCGCCCAGGCCGGGCAACAGGATAATCACCACGCCGTTCTGCGGGGGCAGGTACCAGGCTTTGAGAGTCAGCCCGTCGTGGCTGAGGTAGGTCACGTCCTGCGCGCCTGCGATTTCCACATCGGTCGGAGTGGCTCCCATCTCGCCACACCCTGGATGGGTGAGATTGTGAGCGTAGATGGCGCTGCCTAGCACCGCGTATCCGGCAAGACCCCCTGCTAACCCAACGACGAGGGCCACAACCGTCAACCTTGCCAAACGCATCCAGTACCGGCGGTCTCGTTGCACGAGATTCATTGTACACCAAACGGGGCAAAATGAAAAATGCCGCACCTTGCCGAAATTGCTCATAATGAGTATACTGGAAAAGGTAAGGAGCGCGAGCAATGAATACTCAAAATAACCAACTCGACCCAGCCAACCACGGGCCAGAACCAGCCAGCCTGCTCAATCTCAGCGGCAAGACGCTCGGCAAATATCGTCTGATCGAAAAACTGGGCCAGGGGGGCATGGCACAGGTCTACAAAGCATACCAGGCCGACCTGGACCGGTACGTCGCCATCAAGATACTGCACCCGCACCTGACCGGCGACGAGGAATTTGCAGCCCGTTTCCGGCGTGAGGCCCGCGCCGTCGCCGCGCTGGAACACCCGCACATCGTCCGCGTCTACGATTTCGACACCGCCGAAGAACTGGCATTTCTGGTGATCGAATACCTGACGGGAACCAGTCTCAAGTCCTTGTTGTATGACCTGGATTGCCAAGGGGAACGAATGGCCCTGGGAGAGGTGAGCCGTATCGTGGGCGCTTTGGCCGACGCATTGGACCACGCGCACCAGCAAGGACTGGTTCACCGCGACATCAAGCCTTCCAACGTGCTCATCACCGCCAATGGCCGTCCCGTGCTGACCGATTTCGGCGTCGCGCGGATGGTGGACGTGACGACCATCACCGAAAGCGGCGGCACGTTGGGAACTCCCGCCTATATGTCGCCGGAGCAGGGAAAGGGGGAACCAGGCGATGCCCGCTCCGACATCTACTCCCTGGGCGTGCTGCTCTACAGACTGTGCACCGGTCATCTCCCGTTCGACGCCGATACCCCCTATGCGGTCATCCTCAAGCACATCACCGCCCCGCTCCCCTCGCCCCGCTCCGTGCGCCCGGACCTGCCGGAGGCGGTCGAGCGGGTGATCCTCAAAGCAATGGCAAAAGACCCCGCTGACCGCTATCAAACGGCCGGCGAAATGGGACGCGCCATCCAGGCCGCCGTCGAATCCAACCTGGTCGCACCGTCCCGCCGCCGCAACATCCTGCGCCGAATACTCCGCGCCGCCGGAAGACTGCTCTTGCCCCACTTTACCTTGTGGCAGGGAGCGGCCATAGTCGCAATCACCGCGCTGCTGCTCCTGGCGCTGTTGCTCCTCACCCGTCCGCTGCGGGTGCGCCGCTTCCTGGTCCGTCTCACCCCCACCCCGCCCGCGAGTGAAACGAGCATCACCGTGCTGACGCTCGCCGGGCCGGACGTGGTAGACGATACCTGGCTCAACCCCGACCTGCCCGATGAGACCTGGCAGGAAGCCGACCTGGTGCACCTGCAAGGGCCGCTCACGCCGGATAGGCTCTTGTTCCGCTT
>QMOE01000362.1 GCA_003648125.1 Chloroflexota bacterium | reverse complement strand
GCTCCACCGGCACCGTGTCTACCAGGGCGAACCGGGTTTGGAGGCAATCGGTGGCCACACGGAGAGCAGCATAGTTATCGAACGAACGGTAATATATTCCAAATGGTCGGGCAGGCAAAGTGGCAAATACTGTTGTGCGCCAGAGCAACATACCCACCAGCCAGGCCCATCCGATCTTGCGAAAACCTCGGATCGGGTGGGTCAGCACGTGGTCCAGTCCCGCTCCGGCCAACAGGAAGAACGGTGGAATACAGACCAGAATGGTACCCGGATTCCCTGGCCAGATCAAGAAATAGACGATCCAGGTCGGCAATACCCATAACGCCAGGAAGCACAATCGGTGCTCTTTCCAGAGGCGCCACGACCGGGCAGAAGCCAAGACTCCGAGCGGAAGGAGGAGCAAGGCCCACTCTCCCATAGCACGGAAAGTATACCGGAGGATGATGTTGGTATTGCGCATAAACCGATCCCAACGGGTGGAGCGGGTCAGGGTGCGGGCCGACCAGAAGATCGGGACGGTGCGCCGCATCGCCAGCAAGAATGCCGCTGGACCACCGCTGAGCAACACTGCCGGGATGAAGAACAGCCCGAAGACAGCCCCGGCGACCAATATCCCGCCCAGCACACGCCGCCGAGGTTGCCCCCGGAGTGCATAGAGGAACAAAGGGAACAAGAACAGAAAGGTTTGTAGACGAAAGGCCCCTGCCAACCCCACCGCCAGGGCAGCCCACCAAACGCCATTACCGCTTGGGGCCTCCGATAGGCGGTAACAGAGCCAGCCGACTATCGCCGAAGCGAACATGTCCGGGGCGTAGGGCACGGTGATCTCTCCCTGAAACCAGACCACGGCCGACGTCGCCGCCAACAGGGCCGCGACTACACCCGCCTGCCGACCGAACATCGCCCTCCCGACCAGGTAGATGGCGACCACGGCCAGCCCACTAAAGACGATGCTCAAAGCGAGCAGAGCGGCCAGGTGATCGGGGAACAGAAGCTGAAAAGCCTGCCCCAACAGGACGTAAAGTGGGTATCCCGGTGGCTGGGGTTGGTGAAGACGCATGTCGAAGTGCTCCAGCGCCAGGGCATAGTTCACCGCATCGTGGCTGTGCAACAGCGGCGTGCGGAATGGTAGACGGGAAAGCGCCGTTCCCACGCCTAGCAGGATGGTGATGATTGTATCTTTCACCTGCCAACGCATTTTGGTTGTCATTGTCTCCTCACAGCCTCCGGGCCATACCAACAGGTCAGTTGGGCCGAATGCCGAATGTATCTCCACAATACAGCATCTGATCCTTTCGCAGCGTCAGCACTTCCATTTCCCCGTGATGGGGCAGCGAGATCACCTGCGTGAAGTCCTGGCTGTCGTTGAAAGGAAATAGCGAGGGGTCGAAAACAATCAGATGTACAACCGACCGGTCCGTAGCGACCGGCCCCAGGTCCTGGATAGTGATGCGCCGCTCCTCACCGGACGGGTTGCTGATTCTCCCGGCGTTCGGTTCCCATTTCGAGGCTACATTCAGGGGGATCAGCGGGTAGTCCGGCAAGTAATACTCGACATGATGCCAGTTAGCCGCCAGGATGGCGGTCGAGCGGGGCGAGAAGCGGGAGCGGATGGCGGCAAAGCGGTCGTTGTAATAGTCGTCCGAGTTGAGCAGCGCGGCGCGGGTCAGTAACCGTAGGTTGGAGGCGGGGAGCGGCGCTTCCGGCAGAAAGCAGAAGATGGCCGCATTGAGCGCCACGAGGAGGCCCGCCAGTGTGACCAGGGCATGCCGTTTTTCAAAAAGGGCGGTCAGTCCCCGCGCTCCCCACAGCAGCAAGGCGGGCAGGAAGATAAAGACCAACCCTTGCTGGCCCATGTGGATGAGTGTATAAAAAAGCAGTGTCGGGGCCAGCCAGAGGGCGAAGAAGAGCGATTTTTCCCAATTGCGCGGCCACTGTCTACGCCGCAGCACGACCACACCGTAGGCCAGGAACGGCAGCAACCCCGCGCTCCACCCGAACAGCGTGTACATCGTCAGTTTGCGCAGGTTGCGGCGCAGCCCCCACCAGCCCGCGCCCATAAAGATGGACGTGGAGGTGTTGAATCTCGTCGTGTACTTGCTCGTCAAATCCAGGTAGGCAGCCAGCCCACCGCTCGACGCCATCAACGGGATGAACCAGGCCAGGCAGACGACCGCGCCCAGCGCCCCGGCGGCGAGGAATCTGCGCCATCCCACACGCCGCAGGGCGAAGAGTATCAGCGGGGCGAGAAATATCAACGTTTGCTGGCGCACGCCCCCGGCGACGGCCAGCACCAGGATGGCCGGGTAGAGGTAATGGGTGCGCCCGCGCATGGTCTCGTAGAGCCACCAGAGGCCGAGGATGACCAGCAGGGTGTCCAGGCTGTGCGGGAGGGCGATCTCACCGTAGAACCAGAAGAGCGGCGATGTCGCCAGCAGCAGGGCGGCAATCAGGCCGGTGGCGCGTCCGAACATGGCGCGGCCCAGGTGAAAGAGGGCTACCACCGCCAATCCGCTGGCGACGATGCTGATTGTGACCATCGTCGTCTGCGGGTCGTGAAACAGCACGTCCACCGCCCGGCAAAGCCAAACGTAGAGGATGTAGCCCGGCGGCTGTGGCTGTTCCCGCGCGACGTCGAACTCGCGCATAGCATAGGCGAAGTTGACCGAGTCCCAATGGTAAAGAATGTGCGAGCGGAATGGAATCCGGCTCAACAGGGTGAGCAGGAAGAGCGTGATTGAGATGGTCGTGTCGCGGCGGTTGGTGGTCATTTCAATCTTTTGCAGCCCTTTCGGATAGATTCTCGCGTCTGTAGCCCCGCATCCCTAGCCCCGCACCTGTAGCCCCGCATCCCTGGCCCCGCACCTGTAGCCCCGCATCCCTATGCGGGGCGCATCCCTATGCGGGGCGAATGGCATAGGAATGCCATCCCGCTTTTCGGACTCAATCATCGGTTGACGCGGTAGAGCGTGACCCGCGGCGCGGTAAAGACCGGCGTCAGCCAATCGGTGCGCGCCGGATCGTAGTTGCCCAACGCATGCTCGGCCGGGCCGTAAAACACATAGTCAACCCCAAATTGGCGTACGGTCGCCAATCGTTCCTCATCCGATGTGGTAGCGTTGAAGAAACGGGTCACCCGGTCCTGTTTTTCGTAAAAGTCCACCGTCTGCGCCCAGTGGGCCAGGAAGGCGGTCTTGCCGCTGAGGGCCGGGAGGTACTGGCCGACCGTCAGCGAGCTGAAGACGATCTCGGCGTCGTCCGGCTGTCCGTCCAGCCAGCGCAGCGCGGCCACCTCGTCGCGGTACAGGTAGTAGGGATAGTCGTGGCGGGCCAGGTCTACAAAGCGCCACGTCCACAGGTAGAGATTGGTCGGCAGCACCAACAGCAGCAGGGCCGCGGTGGCGGCGCGGCGCAGGGAGGGCGCGGTCAGCTCGTACAGCCCGACCGTCACCAGGAGCAGCAGCGGAATCTGCCAACTGCTGAGCATGTGGATTTGAAAGTCGGTCGGGATGTAGTTGAGCGCGGCTCCGGCCAGGAACCAGGCTATCAGGAACAGATGGGCGTCGCTCCAGCGCCGGCGGTAGAGCAGGTATATCAGCGTCGCCAGCGCCCCGCCCAGCGGGAGTCCAAAGAGCAGGAACAGGTGCGGCGGGGAGGGAGTGTAGACGCCGGCGTTGGCGAACTGGGCCAGCACTTGCTCCCAGAGCGGGTCGAGCGTCGTCAGGATGACCGAGTAGACCGCGCCGGAGCAGGAGAGGGCGACGAGGGTCAGTCCGCCCCAAAAGAGCCGTCCGGGTAAGCGCCGTTCGCGCAGCCAGACGGCCAGCGC
>QMOE01000361.1 GCA_003648125.1 Chloroflexota bacterium | reverse complement strand
TCCCGAAAATCGGTGGGAGGTTCGTATTCTGCACAAGATAGGCGACATTGATATGCAGCGCGTGGCCTGGCGGAACGCTATCGAAGTGTACGAGCAGATTCGCCAACTCGCTCCTGACGACGAGCGGGCCTGTCTGACGTTGATGGAGCTGCACTCTCGCCTCGGCCGGCCCGAGCTGGCGATCGCTGAACTCGATGGCCTGCTGAAAATTTACCACGAGCAAGGCAAAACGCAGCGTATCTTTGCCATCCTGGAAGACGTGGTCCGGGAGTGGGCTGATAGCATCCCTCTGCGCGCGCGACTGGCGCAGGAATATCTTAATGCCAAGAACATTGAGCGGGCATTGGAACACTTGGACAAGTTGGGGGACTTGCAAATGGAGGCCGGTCAGCACGACGATGCCAGGGCAACTATAAAACTCATCATCAGGCTCCGGCCCCCCAACGTGGAGGCCTATCAACAATTGCTCGATCAACTCGATGGTGGTCAGTAGATTGAGAGACCTCTGAAATGTCCGATCCCCTGTGGTATTTGCAACGGCTCGAGTGGATAGATGTTCTCGACATCCTACTTGTGGCTTTCGCGTTTTTCTGGCTCCTGTACGTGGTGCGCGGCACCAGAGCCGTCTCTCTGATGCGCGGCATGATTCTCCTCATCATCATCATTACATTGTTGAGCGGGGGAATGAGGTTGCGCGCCCTCGGTTGGCTGACCCAGAAAGCCCTCCCGGCGTTGCTCGTGGCTGTCCCTGTTGTATTTCAGCAAGAACTGCGTCGAGCGTTAGAGCGGCTCGGGCGGGCGGGAGCGATGCTTGGCTGGCCGACGGGAGACCGCGCTGCCCTGGAACAGACACTGGCCGCAATTGCCCAGGCCTGCCGCACTATGGCCGGGCGGCGATGTGGTGCGCTCGTCGTCCTGGAGCGTGATACGGGCTTGCAGGAAATTGCAGATGAAGGCGTTCTCATGGACTCGGCTGTTACCCCCGAGTTACTGGTGACCATCTTTGATCATCATACCCCGCTGCACGATGGAGCGGTCATCGTGCGGCGCAACCGGATTCTGGCTGCTGCCTGCGTGCTTCCCCTTTCCACTGCCTTCCTCGCCGACCGTCAACTGGGGCTGCGCCACCGCTCCGCTATCGGAGTCACAGAGGATAGTGACGCCGTTGCCGTCGTCGTCTCTGAGGAGCGCGGCTCTATCTCCATCGCTCACAACGGCCGCATCATCCGTAACCTGGACGCCAAACGCTTGGAGGCAGTATTGTACGCTTTCTACCAACCTGTGCTTGAGCGAGCGTGGCCGCGCTGGACAGCCGGCGTGCGGCAGATGTTGAGCCGCAGGGAGAAATAAATTGTGAAGACGGCGCTACGCTGGATAGCGAGTAACATGGTTCTGATGATATTGGCGCTCGCCCTGGCGGCCCTGACCTGGGGCGTGGCCGTGGAGGAGGAGGACCCCACGCGGGAGGAACTCTATTCCCAGGCCATACCGGTCGCGCCGCCCGAACCGCCGCCTGGCCTGGTCATCGTGGGCGAGTTCGACGAGTATGTACAGGTCACGCTCCGTGCCCCCGAATCAGTCTGGCGGACGCTCACGCTCGATGATTTCACGGTCGCCGTTGACCTGGCAGATCTGGAGCCGGGAGCGTGCGAGGTGCCTGTCCAAGTGACATTGAATAAAGACCCCGCCCGGCTGCTACTCGTCGAACCCGAGTATGTCACCATCGAGTTGGAGCCCAGAACAGAAATTACCATGTCCGCGCACGTGCAGATAGAGGGAGAGCCGGCCCTGGGCTATATCAGACGGTCAATATCGGTAGACACGCGCCAGGTGACGGTGAGCGGCCCCGCTTCTTTCGTCACTCGGGTACTCACGGTCAGCACGCGGATTTCCGTGCAAGACGCCAGCGCCGACATCGAGGGAGAATACAAGTTGCAGCCCCTGGGCGCCGATGGCGAACCTGTCCCCAACGTCACACTGACGCCAGAAAAGATCAACGCGCGCATTCCCATCGAACTATCCGGCTACTACCGCTCGCTGGCGGTCAAAGTTGTCCTCGAAGGGAACATTGCCCCTGGCTACTTTAATCCTTCCATCGCCATTGATCCGCCGGCCGTCACCGTCTTTGGCACACCCGACGTCATCGCTGCGCTGCCAGGCTTTATCGAGACGGAAGCGATAAACGTGGAGGGAGCACAGGCCGACGTGATCATCAGGCCCGCGCTCAACGTGCCGCCGGGCGTTGCAATTGTCTCGGGCCAACAGGTAGAGGTGGGCATCTTTATCGAGCCTATCCAGAGCAGCGTGACGATGGAACTCGTACCAGAACTTGAGGGGTTGGAGCCTGCTCTCACGGCCACCATCTCGCCGGAGACCGTCGAAGTCATTCTGAGTGGCCCGCTGCCTCTGCTGGAGGCGCTGGTGGCAGACGACGTGCGCATTGTCTTGGATTTGTTTGGGCTATCGGACGGAACGCACCAGGTCGAACCGCAGGTGGTGGCGCCGGAGGGGATAACCGCTCAGAGCGTGCTCCCGGCCACGGTGCAAGTGGAAATTCTTTCCGTGCTCGTCCCCACGCCAGGCGGCGACAATCAATAACCAGCAATATTTATTATGTTATTGCAAGGGCGCTTTTTGCCCGAAGCAATCTCCACAGTGTCTTAAACGAGGATTGCTTCGTCGCTACGCTCCTCGCAATGACAAAAGAGGGGCGCTTTTTGCGACCAAGCGCCGCCACGAGTACTCGCGGTGGCAATCTCCAAGCAACTGGGGGAGATTGCTTCGCCCCGGGAAAAACGTCCGGGGCTCGCAATAACATCTCAAATTGAGAATTGCTGACCAATACCGCGCACTTGCATACTTGCATTATGAGCAAACCAATCGTGGCCCTGGTGGGCCGACCCAACGTGGGGAAATCAACCCTCTTTAACCGCATCGTCGGGCAGAGGCTGGCGGTGGTACACGGTCGCCCTGGCACGACCCGCGACCGGCTCCACGCCCCCGCCGAGTGGAATGGTGTCGCTTTTACCGTGGTGGATACGGGTGGTATCGAGGTGTTGCCCGAGACCGTCGCTGCTGGAAGACGGCCTGGCCCCGAACGGGTACTGGCACAAGATTCTGCTCCTTTCATTTCACTGATACGTGTTCAAGCTGAGCAGGCAATCGCGAACGCAGACGCCGTTATCTTTATCACCGATGCTCTCAGCGGATTTACCCCTGCCGACGAGGAGGTCGCCGACATCCTGCGCCGCGCTCGTTGCCCCATCTTTTTGGCCGCCAACAAAGCGGATAACCCCCGTCTGTGCCAAGACGCACTCGAGTTCTATGCTCTGGGTATGATGGGAGAGGTTCACCCCATCTCTGCCTTGCATGGCACTGGCGTCGCCGATTTGCTGGATGAGGTAGTCGAATCGCTGTCTCAGACCGAGCCAGAGATCGAGGACGAGAGTATCAAGCTCGCCATCGTCGGCCGGCCCAACGTGGGCAAGTCGTCGCTCTTGAACAAGATGCTGGGCGAGGAACGGGCCATCGTCAGCCCCATTGCTGGCACCACCCGCGACGCCATTGACACGCATCTGATGTGGGAAGGCACGCCCATCACTTTGATTGACACGGCCGGTATTCGGCGGCGGGGTAAGATTGAGCGCGGGGTCGAGCGCTACAGCGTGCTGCGGGCGCTGCGGGCCATCCAGCGGGCCGACGTGGCGTTGCTGGTGATAGACGGCATTGACGGCGTCACCGCCCAGGATGCTCACGTAGCCGGCTTTATCCTCGACGAGTGGGTCAGCGTGGTGGTGCTGGTCAACAAGTGGGACGCGGTGGAGAAGGACACG
>QMOE01000360.1 GCA_003648125.1 Chloroflexota bacterium | reverse complement strand
GCTCAGTACAAGGGTTTCGATACGCCTTCGGCTACTCAACCAGCGGTCGCTAGCCTTAGGTTGACGCGCATGGGTAAGAAACCCGCCCTACAGATTCGCGCCCCGGATTATTGAGATGATACACGCTCTCCGCAGGGCGGCTTTCGGCTTTGCTCACGATTCGGCAGGCGGTGACTTTTTCTCAAACACCACCCGCCCATCGCGCGCGTCCACTCGCACCGTATCTCCCTCGGCGAACTCGCCCCGCAGCAACATCAGCGCCAACGGATCCTGCACTTGCCGCTGGATGACTCGCTTGAGCGGCCGCGCACCATAGACCGGGTCGTAGCCGGCCTCGGCCAGGTGCTGCCGGGCCGCGCCGGTCAGCTCCAACACAATGCTCCGCCCAATCAGCAAGTCACGCAGGTGATGCATCTGGATGTCCACGATTTGCGTCAGGTCATCCTTTGTCAAACTGCGGAAGAGGATGATCTCGTCAATGCGGTTGAGAAACTCGGGCCGGAAGGTACGATCCAACTCCTCCATCACCTTCTCCCTTGCTTCCTCCGCGCCTAACTCCTTGATCCAGCGACTGCCGGTGTTGCTGGTCATGATGATCACGGTGTTGGTGAAATCAACCGTGCGCCCGTGGCCATCGGTCAGCCGCCCCTCGTCGAGCAGTTGAAGCAGCGTGTTAAAGACCTCAGTGTGCGCCTTTTCGATCTCGTCGAACAGTACCACGCTGTAGGGACGGCGGCGCACTGCCTCGGTCAGTTGGCCGCCCTCGTCGTATCCCACGTAACCGGGGGGCGCACCGATGAGCCGGGAGACGGTGTGCCGCTCCTGGTACTCGCTCATGTCAATCCGCACCATCGCCTCCTCGGTATCAAAGAGATACTCGGCCAGCGCGCGGGCCAACTCGGTCTTGCCCACTCCGGTCGGCCCCAGGAAGATAAAGGTGCCGATGGGCCGGTTGGGGGCCTGCAAGCCCGCGCGGGCGCGGCGGACGGCGTTGGAGACGGCGCTCACTGCCTCCTCCTGGCCGATCACGCGCCGGTGCAACGCATCCTCCATGCGCAATAACTTGTCCATCTCTCCTTCCAGCAATTTAGAGACGGGGATGCCAGTCCACTCAGCCACCACCTCGGCCACGTCCTCCGAGTCAACCTCCTCTTTGAGCAAGGGGCGATCCCCCTGCAACTGGCGCAACCGTTCCTCCTGCTCCCGTTGCTGCTTTTCCAACTCGACCAGCGTGCCGTACTGTAACTCGGACGCTCTGGTGTAATCCTGCGCTCGCTGCGCCTCCTCAATCTGGTGGCGCGCCTGCTCGACGCGCTCCTTGGTCTCGCGGATGGCCTGGATAGCGCCCTTTTCCTGTTCCCAGCGTGAGCGCAAGGCTCCACTGCTCTCCCGCAAGTCAGCCAACTCTTGTTCGAGCCTCTTTAGCCGCTCCTTGCTGGCCCGGTCCCTCTCTTTCTTCAGCGCCTCCCGCTCGATCTCGAGCTGCATGATGCGCCGGTCAACCTCGTCCAACTCGGCCGGTTTGGAATCAATCTCCATCCGCAGCCGGGCCGCCGCCTCGTCAACCAGGTCAATCGCCTTGTCCGGCAAATGCCGGTCGGCGATGTAACGCTGGCTGAGCGTGGCCGCCGCGATGACGGCCCCATCCTGGATGCGCACACCGTGATGCACTTCGTACCGCTCCTTGAGGCCGCGCAGGATGCTGATGGTGTCCTCGACCGACGGCTCGTCCACGTAGACCGGCTGGAAGCGCCGCTCCAGCGCGGCGTCCTTTTCGATGTACTTGCGGTACTCGTCCAGAGTGGTCGCGCCGATGGCGTGCAGCTCACCCCGCGCCAGCATCGGCTTGAGCATGTTGCTGGCGTCCATCGCTCCCTCGGCCGCGCCCGCGCCGACGACGGTGTGCAGCTCGTCAATGAACATGATGACCTGCCCCGCAGCGTCGGTCACTTCCTTGAGCACTGCCTTGAGCCGCTCCTCGAACTCGCCCCGGAACTTGGCACCGGCGATCAGCGCGCCCAGATCGAGTGCAACGATGCGCTTATCCTTCAGCCCCTCCGGCACGTCGCCGCGCATGATGCGCTGGGCCAGCCCCTCGGCGATGGCGGTCTTACCCACGCCGGCCTCGCCCACCAGGACGGGGTTGTTCTTGGTGCGGCGGCTGAGAATACGCATCACACGCCGAATCTCGTCATCACGCCCGATGACCGGGTCCAGTTTGCCTTGCCGGGCCAGTTGGGTCAGATCGCGCCCGTATTTTTCGAGCGCCTGGTAGGTGGACTCGGGCTGCTGGCTGGTGACGCGCTGGCTGCCCCGGATAGAGGTCAGCACCCTCAGGACGGCGTCCGCGGTGATGCCGTGAGCCGCCAGGAAGCGGGCCGCCTCTCCGCCGTGCGCGCCCGTGAGCGCCAGCAGCAAGTGCTCGGTGCTGACATAATCGTCGTGCATACGCCGGGCGGTCTTGTGCGCCTCGTCCAACACCTGCGAGAGAGCGCGCGAGAACCCCACCTGCGCCGTCGCCCCGTAGACCTTGTGTTTGCGCTCTAATTCCCCACTCAACGCCTGCGCCATCTGGCCCGGATCGGCTTCCAACTTTTGCACGATCTGAGGTACAATGCCGTCGGACTGACGCAAGAGCACCAACAGCAAATGTTCTGGTTCAATCTGGCCGTGACTATGCTCACCCGCCAGAGATTGGGCGGCTACGATTGCCTCTTGGGCTTTTTGTGTGAATTTGTTCAAATCCATAATTATCACCCCTTTTCGGTTTAGAAGAAACCAGGTTTTTTCCAAAAACCTGGTTTCTAGAAAAACAGGTACGAGACTCTATACTACAGAGGTCTCCGACAAGCTGCCAATTGTTATTGTAACGTTTTCACATTAGAGCAACAATAGCAATGTATTAGATTTGCACAAGATACAAATGCCGGGCACTGCCGATCAGTCACAATCGGCGGGCCCGGCACATGTGTTGACACGGGCAACTGTTGGATTAAAGTCAGTCCTCTGGGGGAGCCGGGTACCGGCTGCGCAGCACCTTTTTGTCAATCTTGCCCACGCCGGTCTTGGGCAATTCCTTGACAAAGACATAGTACTCCGGCACCGCCCACTTGGCGATCACGCCGTCGTCCACATATTTTCAGTAGAGTCATAAACTGCCATCTGTTACTCCTTTCCTGATAAAACGTTATAACAGTAGCCCGTGTCATCTTTGGACTTTGGATAAAGTGGGCGTAGGGCAAATTGGCAACTTGCCAAATTGCGCTACGTTTTTGCCTGGCCTGGGTAATTTTGGAGCTAAACAAGTCGAAACCAAGCAAGTAGCCCATGTAGGGTGGAATTCATTGCAAAAGCCGCTCGCTTCACTTTGACAGGCTCAGTACAAGGGTTTCGATACGCCGCCACAAAAAGCGTGGCGGCTACTCAACCAGCGTTCGCTTCATTGTCCCGCGTAGCTGCTAAATCAGCGTCCACAAAAGTGTAAAGATGTTTTTGCTCCTCAAGAAGCGAAATTGAACCATGCCAAAATTTGTCAAGTCCAATCATCTGAAACACTTGTACTATACTCATCAGCAGCAAAAAGTCAAATGCGCCGCATTGCCCCTGGCCCGTTCTTCCCAACTCGTGCGAACTGTTGTATAATCTGTCGTGATTCACAACGACTTTCGCCTAAGGAGCAATGAAGCCTGATGAGCAAGCGACTACGTATTCTAATCGCCAAGCCCGGCCTCGACGGCCACGACCGAGGAGCCAAAGTCATCGCCCGTGCGCTGCGAGACGCCGGGATGGAAGTGATTTACACGGGGTTACGTCAGACCCCAGAGATGATCGTCG
>QMOE01000359.1 GCA_003648125.1 Chloroflexota bacterium | reverse complement strand
CTCCGTTTTCGCAGGCAAAGCTATTCGGAGATTCCTCGACTCCCTTTGGTCGCTCGGAATGACGCAAATTGGGGAGCGACTTGGCTCTTTTCTCTCCCAAGCACATAATTTGAGACTATGTGCCGGCTACCACACGGAGTTCATTATGCGCATCTTTATCACCGGCAACAAAGGACAACTAGGCCGCGCACTCTACGCGGCGCTGGCCGACCACACCCTCTCCGGCTGCGACCTGCCAGAACTGGACGTCACCGACCGGCAGGCCATCAGCGCGGCCATCGCTGGCTTCGCCCCCGACGTGGTGATTCACGCCGCCGCCTGGACCGACGTGGACGGCTGCGCCCGCGATCCCGACAAAGCCTATCGCGCCAACGGGCTGGGCGCGCAGAACGTCGCTCTGGCCTGCGCCGCCTGCGACGCGGCTATGCTCTACGTCAGCACCAACGAGGTGTTCCCCGGCACAGCGACAGAGCCATACCGCGAGTGGGATTCGCCCCACCCTATCAATCCCTACGCCCGCTCGAAGGCGGCCGGGGAGTGGTTCGTGCGCCACTTGCTGAACCACTTTTACATCGCCCGCACCGCCTGGCTCTACGCCCCCGGCGGGCGCAATTTCTCCAACCCACACCGCATCATCCAATTGGCCGATGAACGGGGTACGCTGAAAGTAGTGAGCGATGAGATCGGCAACCCCACCTACGCGTCCGACCTGGCGGCGGCGATTGCGGCGTTGATCCAGACCGAGGCCTACGGAGTCTACCACCTGGTCAACGCCGGCCACTGCTCCCGCTACGAGTTCGTCCGCCAGGTGCTGCGTATCAGCGGGCGAGAGCGCGTTCCAGTCGAACCCATCAGTCTGGACGACTTTGAACGCGCCTCCACCCCACCCCGCTTTGCGCCGCTCGCCAACACCGCCGCCGCCGCGTTGGGCATCGAACTGCGTCCCTGGCAAGAGGCGTTAGAAGAGTTCCTGGGCGCGGATAACGCTTGACAATAATGGCGTATCGCGCTATCATTCGTCTGTGATCAAAAGCTTTGGCGACAAAGAAACCAGGCGGCTCTTCTCTCGTCAATTCTCACGGCGATTTCCTCCAAACTTGCACCGCATAGCCTGGCGCAAACTCGCGATACTCGACGCTGCGGAACAGCTGGATGACCTTCGTATCCCCCCTGGCAATCGGCCCGAAAAGCTATCTGGGGATCGAAAAGGCGAGCACGGCATCCGTATCAACGACCAATGGCGGATATGTTTTCGGTGGAGCAAAGGGGATGCTTACGACGTCGAGGTTGTGGATTACCACTAGGAGGCAGAGGCAATGATTGAGAAAAAGTTTGAACCGGTCCATCCTGGCGAGATTCTATTGGAAGAGTTCCTAAAGCCAATGGGAATCAGTCAATATCGGCTGGCCAAGGATATCAGTGTGCATCCACGTCGCATCAATGAAATTGTCCATGGTAAACGTTCGATTACTGCCAATACAGCACTCAGGTTATCACGGTACTTTGGTTCATCGGAACGCTTCTGGCTGAATCTGCAAACACGTTACAATCTCGAAATGGAAAAAGATCACATTGAGGAACAGCTCGAAAGAGAGGTCAAGGTTCTGATACCAAGCCCAGCAGCCTAAAGCCACAACGATCCCCATCGCGCCTCCACACCACTTCGCTCCCTGGCAAAAGGCGTTGGAAGAATTCCTGGAATCCCAATGAGCGAATCCCCTATCTCCAATCTCGTCTCTGTCATCATCCCCCACTGGAACGCAGTCCACCACCTGCCCACCTGCCTGGACAGCCTGCGGAGCCAGACCTACCCGCGCGTCGAAACAATCGTCGCCGACAACGGCTCCACAGACGGCTCGCTGGAACTGCTGGCACGCGATTACGCCTGGGTGCGTGTGTTACCATTGGGCGAGAACCGGGGCTTTGCGGGCGCGTGCAACGCCGGGATGCGGGCCGCGCGGGGCGAGATCGTCGTCCTGCTGAACAATGATACCGAGGCCGATCCGCACTGGCTGGAGGAGGTCGTCGCTGCCTTCCAGCGCCATCCAAAGGCGGGGCTGGTCGCCTCCAAGATGCTGCTCTTTGACCGGCGCGACACGTTCCACACAGCGGGCGATTTCTACCGCCTGGACGGTATCCCCGGCAATCGCGGTGTGTGGCAGCGAGACGTGGGCCAGTACAACCGCGAGGAGTACGTCTTTAGCGCCTGCGGGGGCAGCGCGGCTTACCGCAAGAGTGTGCTGGAACAGATCGGCCTGCTAGATGAGGATTTCTTCTTCTCCTGCGAGGACGTGGACCTGGCCTGGCGGGCGCAGTTGACCGGCTACCGCTGCGTCTACGCCCCCCGCGCCGTCGTCTACCACAAACTGAGTGCCACCGGCGGCGGCGCGACCGCCAGTTTTTACGATGGGCGCAATTTCATCTACCTGCTGGCAAAGGATTACCCCGGCGACCTGTGGCGCGTCCACTGGCGCGCCATCCTGCGGGCGCAACTGCGTATCACGGTCGAGGCGCTGCGCGCCCGGCGCGGAGAAGCGGCGCGGGCGCGGCTGCGGGGTCAGTTGGCCGGTCTGCTGGGCGTCCCCAAGATGCTGCGTAAGCGGCGGGCGGTGCAGCGTAGTCGAACCGTTGAGCGGACGTACCTCGAAAGTATCCTGTCCGGGGTTGACGAAAGCGCCTGAAACGGGTATCATACAGACAATCCACAAATTGAGGTGCGACCATAGACCAAAACAACCCCCTACTGACGATCATCGTCCCGGCCTACAACGAAGAGCGCCGTCTGCCGGAGACACTGCCGCAGGTGATCGCCTTTGCCGAGGCGCAAAACTACCCGGTGCAAGTGTTGGTGGTAGATAACGGCAGCACCGACCGCACATCTGACATCGCGCGCGAGATTTCCGCCAAGCATCCATCCGTCTCTCTGCTCCACCAGCCCATCCCAGGCAAGGGAGCGGCAGTGCGCAAGGGTATATTCGAGGGTCGCGGCGAATACCTGTTCATCTGCGACGCAGATTTGGCGATGCCCATTGAGGAAGTGAGCAAATTCCTCCCCCCCGCCCTCTCCGATTACGACATCGCCATCGCCTCCCGCGAGGCCCCCGGCGCGGCGCGCTACAACGAACCCTGGTATCGCCACCTGATGGGGCGGGTCTTTAACCTTATCGTCCGTCTGCTGGCCGTGCCCGGTATCCAGGATACCCAATGCGGCTTCAAGTGCTTTCACCGGGCAGCCGCCCTTGACCTGTTCTCCATCCAAACGATTGATGGCTGGGCCTTTGACGTGGAAATTCTGCACGCCGCCCAGCGGCGCGGCTATCGTCTCGTCGAGGTGCCCATCAACTGGTACTATGGCGCGGGCAGCCGCGTCAGCCCAATCCGGGACTCGGTGAAAATGGTGCTGGAAGTGCTCCGCATCCGGCGCAACGGGCGAGCCGGTCTCTATGACCGTTAGCATAAAGCCCAATCTGTCTGAGGAACTGGCCCTGCGCGCCGCCGGTCACATCCACATAGCCGGGATTGACGAGGCCGGACGGGGCGCGTGGGCCGGCCCGGTCTGCGCGGCGGCGGTAGTGTTGCCTCTCAATCTTGCCGATCTAGCCGACCGGCTGACCGGCGTCCGCGATTCCAAGCAACTCAGCTCGGCGCGACGGGAAGCGCTGCTCCCCATTATCCAGCAAGTGGCGGAATCCGTCGGCGTGGGGTGGGGCAGTCCAGCCGAGGTGGACGCGATAGGAATCGCGCCAGCCACGCGCCAGGCGATGGCCCGCGCTGTGGCCGGTCTGGACGGCAAAGTCGACGCGCTGTTGATCGATTATGTGTGCTTGCCGGAACTTG
>QMOE01000358.1 GCA_003648125.1 Chloroflexota bacterium | reverse complement strand
TCCAGGCCATGCGCGCCTGGCGCAAGCAGGTGGCGGCAGAGCGAGGAGTCGCTCCCGACGTCATCATCAGCAACGCTACTCTATGGACACTGGCCGAGCAGCACCCCCGCACCATCGAGGACAAGAACCACGTAGCGGGATTGGGCCCGTGGAAGCGAAAAAAGTATGGAAAAGCGATCTTAAAGATACTCGATACTTGATACCGGGCCAGGTATTGAGCAATAACAGCGAGGAGGACTCTTTTATGGAGATACAATTTCTCGGCGCGGCACAGACCGTCACCGGCTCCCAGCACCTCATCTCCGTCAACGGGAGCCGCATCCTGTTAGAATGTGGGCTGTTCCAGGGCAAACGAAAGGAAAGTTTGGAGCGTAACCGCAACCTGCCTTTCGATGCAGCGAGCGTGGACGCACTCATCCTCTCCCACGCCCACATTGATCACTCCGGCAACATCCCCAACCTGGTGCGCAGTGGGTTCCGAGGTTCCATCTACTGCACCTTTGCCACGCGCGACCTGTGCTCGGCAATGCTGCGAGATTCGGCCTACATCCAGGAGCGGGACGTCGAATATGTCAACAAAAAACGCGCCCGCAAGGGATTGGAACCGGTCGAGCCGATCTATACCCACGCCGACGCCATCGCCAGCCTGGAGCACTTTGTCAGCGTGGGCTACGACCGCCCGATGCTCGTCGCGCCGGGAGTGCGCTGCACCTTCCTTGACGCCGGGCACATCCTCGGCTCGGCCATCGTCCTGTTGGAGATAGAGGAAGGCGGACGCCAGACGCGGCTGCTCTTTAGCGGCGACCTGGGGCGCAACGATATGCCCATCCTACGCGACCCCACCCCCGCGCCGCCGGCCGACGTACTCCTCATCGAATCCACCTACGGCGATAGGTTGCATCCCCCCCAAAAGGATGCCGAGGGACAACTGCGCGACCTGATCAGTGAAACTTGTACCCAGGGCGGAAAAGTCGTGATTCCAGCTTTTTCCGTTGGCCGCACCCAGGAACTCGTATACAGCCTGCATCGCCTGACCAATGCCCGCCAGCTACCCGACGTGCCCATCTTTGTGGATAGCCCCCTGGCAGTAAACGTGACCGAAGTTTTCCGCCTCCATCCCGAGTGCTACGACGAGGAACTGCAAGATTTTATGGCTCAGAATCGCCACCCCGATCCGTTCGGCTTCAACCAATTGCGGTATATCCGCAACGTGGACGACTCTAAAGCGATCAATACTATGCAGGGGCCAGCGATCATCATCAGCGCCTCGGGGATGTGCGAGGCCGGGCGAATACAGCACCACCTCAAGTACACCGTCGGCGACCCGCGCAACGCGGTATTGATCGTCGGCTGGCAGGCTCCGCACACCCTCGGCCGCCGGCTGGTCGAGCGGCAGCCAGTGGTGAGGATCTTTGGCGAGGAGTTTCATCTGCGCGCCAGAGTCGAGACAATTCACGGCTACAGCGCCCACGCCGACCGGAACGGCCTGCTGGGATGGGCCAAACCCATCGCCCGCGACCTGCGACACGTGTTCGTCGTGCATGGCGACCCCAAGCCAGCCGTTGCGCTGGCCGATGGGATCAGGCAACTGGGCGCACGCAACGTCATAGTGCCAAAGCAAAAAGAAGCGTTCCAAGTTGGATGAGGAGAGCAAACTGGCAATTTTGCAGGCTTACCTACGCCAGAGGATCAGGATACACCCACTCGTCGGCCTCCTCCTCCCGCAATTCTAGTACCTCATAAACAGGATTGGACTGGCTGTGCCCTTTGACCTGCACGTGGCCGATAAAGTTGGCCTCGACGTGTTCTTTGACCCGCTCGTAAGCCTCGGCGCTAATGAGAATCTGATCCGGCTCGGCGATGTCAGAAAGCCGGGCGGAGAAGTTGACGCAATCACCGATAGCGGTGAAATTCTGCACCACGGCTGAGCCAATGTTCCCCACCACCACTTCGCCGACGGTGATACCAACGCCAAAGTGAAGCCGCTCCCGCTCCTCCATCCGTGTGTGGCGCTCGCGCACTCCATGTTGCAGCGCCAGCGCCGCGCGCACGGCCCGCAGGGTATGATCCTCCTGCGGCACCGGAGCATTGAATATCGCCATCGCACTATCGCCCACGAACTTGTCCAACGTGCCCTCGTGGGCCAGAATCGCTCCCGCTGCCAACGTCAGGTGCTTGTTCAATACCTCGATCTGGAATTCGGGCGTGGTATTCTCGCTAAAGGCAGTAAACCCCCGGATGTCGGCGTAAAAGCTGGTGACCTCCTGCCGCACTCCTCCCAGACGAACAGCATCAGGGTTAGAAAGCAGCCGCTCCACCACGGTCGGAGACACGTAGCGGGCGAACGTTCCCCGGATACGACGTACGCGCTCCTCCAATTGCCGCCGCTCCGTCAAATCGTCCACCACGATCGTGACGCCGGTGGTTTCATCGCGGCTATCCTTGAGTGGAGAGAGATTCATCCGCAGCCAGACCGGCCCGCGAGTAGGCAGCACCGCATGTACCTCGTAAGCCAGCATCGGGGATTCGCCGCGCTTGACCAGTTCCAATATCGTGTGCAACTCGTCTCCCAGAGGATGTAGCACTTGAGTAAAAGGTTTGCCAATCGCCTCCTCAGCCGAAACGTCCAAGATAACTTGAGCAGCGCGGTTAAAGAGCGTCACCGTATCTTGAGTATCAATAGTGATGACGCCACTGGCTATGCTGCTGAGAACATCGCCCATCAGGTTTTTCATCTCGGTGATGGCGGCCAGGTTGTGGCGCATAGTGGCGAAAAGGCGCGCGTTCTCCACCGCCAACGCCGACTGGTCGGCCAACGCACCGAGGAAAGCCAGATCGTCGAAGAAGTAGAGCTTGCCGGAGCGCTTGGGGCCTAGCGCCAGCCAACCACTCAGCCGCTCACGAGTGCGCAGGGGAACGTAGACTACCGCGCCCAGCGCGCCCATCTCCCCCCACTCACCAGCCAACTCGTCCGGCAAATCTCCGCCGGCCGGCAAGTACAGGCACTCTTGATGCTCCTGCATCCAGCGTACCAGCGCGCCGTCATGCGCAAAGGTGACAGCAAACATCGCCGGCTGCCCCTCCCTCACGGGCCGTCCAACGTAGCAGGCCCGCTCCTCGTCGTAAAGACAGACCCACTGGCGAACGGGGTGCAGCGTCCTCTCGACCTGCTTGCCAACTCCAGCCAGCACGGCATCCAGGTCCAATGTCTGCGTCAATTCGCGGCTAAAGTCCTGAAGCGTCGCCCGGTAGTCCACCACCTCACGGAAGAAAACACGATCCACTAAACGCTGAATCCAGTTCCGCAGCGGATTAAAGAGCAAGACCAACGCCAGGACAAAGAGGGAAAGCAGGATTGGATCGCTGGCCGTGACCGCTATAAAGTGACTCACGCCATTGATGAGCGCAAAATAGGCCACCACAACAATGAATGTCAGTGCCCCGTAGGCCACGCCTCGGCTGAGGATTTCGTCTACGTCCAGCAACCGGTAGCGCAGGATAGCATAGGCGATGGAAAGAGGAAAAAAGGTAAATAGCGTGGCATAGACCGGTGTGAGAAAGGGTATCGGACGGCCTAGAACGTTGATCAGCAACCAGGGGATGACCGGCAGAAAAGCCAGCGTCGCGCCCAGGAGAATGATGCGGCTCTGCTGCCTGATCAGCGGTGACGAAGGTTTGATCAACCGGTAGACGAGCATGCCCAGGAAGAAGAGAATACTCGCGGCAGCAAAGAGGTAACCATCGCGCCAGCGGCTAATGTACTCCCAGGGCTGGCTGATGTCGTAGACGCTGAAGGCAGCACGGAGCGTCAACAAAGTCGCTGGCAGGTAAGGCAGCAGGCGCAAG
>QMOE01000357.1 GCA_003648125.1 Chloroflexota bacterium | reverse complement strand
CGCTGTTGATGCTGGGGGCGGCTATTCTCAGCGCCCTGTTTTCCGTCGGCAACACGCTGCTTTCTGTGCGGGTGGCGATGGGCACGAGCACGGACTTGCGCAGTGCGATCGTGCGCCAGGTGCAGACCTTTTCCTTCGGCAACCTGGACCGCATCCAGACCGGCCAACTGCTGGTGCGCGCAACCAGCGACGTCAACATGGTGCAGATGATGGTGCTAATGTCCCTGCGCATGTTTACCCGCGCGCCGCTGTGGATGATCGGCAGTGTCGTTTTGCTGGTCACGACCAGCCCGCGTCTGGCATCGTTGATGCTGGCCCTGCTCCCGCTGGTTCTGGGGATAATTTGGTTCTTTCTCGTCAAGGCTCGCCCGCTCTTTTTATCGGTGCAGCAGAGGTTGGACCGGCTGAACCAGGTCTTGCAAGAGAACCTGGCGGGCGCGCGTGTGGTCAAAGCGTTCGTCCGGGAGCATCACGAAAACGCGCGCTTTGACCAGGCCAACCGCAATCTGACCGCCGAGAATATGCGGGTGATGCAGCTCATCGCTGTGCTGATTCCCACCATGATGACCATCGTCAACCTGGGCGTCGTGGGCGTGCTCTGGTTTGGCGGCGAGTTGGCTATCACCGGCGACTTGACCGTCGGCGAGATTGTGGCCTCGGTCAACTATATGGCTTTTTCTCTCTTCCCGCTGATGATGCTGGGCGGCATGGTCGGCCCGATCTCGTCCGCCGATGCCTCCGCCAGCCGCATCTGGGAGATTTTGGATAGCGCCGCCGACGTGCAAGAGCGACCGCAGGCGCGTCCCCTGTCCGAGGTAAAGGGGCGCGTGACGTTTGAAGATGTCTACTTTAGCTACAACCACGGCTGCGAGGAATCAGTGCTCAACGGCATCAACCTGGTGGCCGAGCCGGGCCAGACGGTGGCTATCTTGGGCGCGACCGGTTCGGGCAAATCCAGCCTGATTCACCTGATACCCCGCTTTTACGACGTGGAGCGCGGGCGGGTGACGTTGGACGGTGTGGACGTGCGCGATCTACCGCTGGACGCGCTGCGCGCCCAGATCGGCGTCGCGCTGCAAGAGCCGGTGCTGTTCGGCGGTACCGCGCGCGATAACATTCGCTACGGCCGCCCCAGCGCGACGGAGGAAGAGGTTATCGTCGCGGCCAAAGCGGCCCAGGCTCACGATTTCATCACCGCTTTCCCCGACGGTTACGATACCACAATCGGCCAGCGGGGGGTAAACCTCTCCGGCGGCCAGAGGCAGCGCATCGCCATCGCCCGCGCATTGCTGGTGCGGCCCAAAATCCTCATCCTGGATGATAGCACCAGCGCGGTGGATGTGGAGACGGAGGCCAAGATTGAGGCCGCGTTGGAAGAGTTGATGGCCGACTGTACCACCTTTATCATCGCCCAGCGCATCAGCACGGTGCTCAACGCCGATAAAATCGTGGTGCTAGAGTGCGGTCAGGTCGCTGCGGAGGGCGCGCACGCAGAGTTGATAGAATCCAGCCCCATCTATCGGGAAATCTATGAATCGCAGTTGGGAGACGGAGGGACATTCAATGGCTAAACAACAATCACAACCTGTCGCCAGCGGCATGCCCGGCCCCGGGGGAAGACACGGACGCGGAGGGGGCAAAATCGAAAAGGCCCGCGACGCGCGCGCCACCATGCGCCGCTTGCTCGTTACCCTGCGGCCTTACCGGTGGGTGCTGGTTGCCGTGTTCCTCCTGGTGATGGCAAGCACGGGGCTGGGCTTGCTCGCGCCGTATCTGATGGGCCGCGCCATTGACCAGTTCATCGCCGCCGCCGATCTGGCGGGGCTGCAACGCATCCTCCTGCTGATGTTGGGCGCGTACCTGGGCGCGTGGCTGGCGCAAGTTGGCCAGAGCGTGATCATGGCGCGGGTCTCGCAAAAAGTGATGCGTACCCTGCGCCGCGATCTGTTCGAGCACTTGCAGACGCTCTCGCTCAGCTTTTTCGACCGTCACCCTCACGGCGAGTTGATGAGCCGCCTGACCAACGATATGGACGCCATCAGCCGCGTGCTGGCCCAGAACGTGACCGAGCTATTCTCTGGGTTGCTCACGCTGGTCGGCATCCTGGTGATGATGTTTGCCATCAATTTCTGGCTAGCGTTAGGCTCGATGCTCGTCTTTCCACTGATGATATTGCTGGTGGGGCTCGTGGGGAAGCAGACGCGCCGGGGCTTTCGCGAGTATCAGATGCGCATCGGCCAGTTGAACGGCAGGCTAGAGGAAATGTTCAGCGGGCAGCGGGTGATTATGGCGTTCGGACAGGAAGCGGCCATGCTGGACGATTTCGACGCGGCCAACGAGCAGGTGCGCCGCGTTGGAACTCGCGCCCAGGCGTATGCTATGCTAGTGCCGCCGCTGATGGGCATCCTGAGCAACGCCAACATTGCCATCCTGGCCGGGCTGGGCGGCTGGATGACGCTCCAGGGCTGGGCCACGGTCGGCACCATCGCTGTCTTTTACAACTATTCGCGCAAGTTCGCCGCGCCGCTGCGCCAGTTGGGCAACCTTTATAACCAGGTACAGGCCGCGCTGGCCGGCGCTGAGCGTGTGTTCGAGGTGATTGACGAGCGGCCGGAACTGACTGACGCGCCCGATGCCGTCGCGCTGGACGACGTGGCCGGCGAGGTGATCTTTGACCACGTGGACTTTGGCTACGTGGACAACGTGCCCGTCATCCAGGATATGAGCCTGCGCGCCGCGCCGGGACAGACCATCGCGCTGGTCGGCCCGACGGGCGCGGGCAAGACTACGATGGTCAACCTGCTGACGCGCTTTTACGACATTGACGGCGGCGCGGTGCGGATTGACGGTCTGGACATCCGCCAGGCGCAAAAGGCCAGTCTGCGCCGTCAACTGGGAATCGTACTACAAGACACTTTTCTGTTTTCAGAATCGGTGATGGAAAACATCCGCTATGGGCGGCTCGACGCCAGCGACGAGGAGTGCATCGCCGCCGCCCAACTGGCGAACGCCGACCGGTTCATCCGCCGCCTGCCCCAGGGATACGATACGAAACTTTCAGAGCGGGGCGGCAACTTGAGCCAGGGGCAGCGTCAGTTACTCGCCATCGCCCGCGCGGTGCTGGCCGACCCGGGCATTCTCATCCTGGACGAGGCCACCAGCAGCGTGGATACTCGCACCGAGGCGGAAATCCAGGCGGCCCTGCTGCGATTGATGGAGGGACGCACCAGTTTCGTCATCGCCCACCGCTTGAGCACCATCCGCGACGCCGACAGGATCCTGGTCATCAACGAGGGGCGCATCGTCGAGCGCGGCACCCACGAAGAGTTGCTGGCGCAGGGTGGGTTCTATCACAATCTGTACTTGAGCCAGTTCAAGGGGCGGGCTGTGTGAGAAGTCTGGTTTTTGGCAAGCTCTTGGGGTGGTAAACGAGGCAAAAATGTAGGGGCGACCCTTGCGGTCGCCCACCCTTGCGGTCGCCCACCCTTGCGGTCTTGGGCAGATGCGAAGACCTGTCCCTACAGCGGTCGTCCCTCAGCCCTTCCCCGTGAAACGGGGGGGATTGATTCGAGGCAGTTATCATGAACTATGTTCACCCTCAAGGGCGAAAATGTAGCCGCGATTTCCTAACCTGGACAAGCCAGAACCAAAAAGATTTTTGACAAGATTTACATGATTTACAGGATGAGGAAAAATCTTGTCAATCCTGTAAATCCTGTCGAAAATTCTTCGACCTGTGCAATTAAAATTTGCGTCGCGTACCGCACGGCGCTAAACCGCCGTGCTCATAGCCAAACCCCGCTTCGCGGGCTTTCCACAGCCCCCACAGGGGGCTTGAGCTTTGAGCCGGG
>QMOE01000356.1 GCA_003648125.1 Chloroflexota bacterium | reverse complement strand
TGTTCCAGGAGACGCAGGAGCGGCTGCACGAGTTGGATGCACTTTACCGCTTGCATACACAGAAAGAGTGGGGACGAGTGAGCCGGGAGATGGCCGAGGTATCCGGCTACCATTATGGCCCTACTGGCATCTCGCCGGCCGGCGAGACCTGGTGGCCCGAAATTGAGGAGGCAGTGCGACGCGGAAAGACCAGGACACTGAGCGACGATGGCAGCGAGGTGCTGACGACGCCCATCACACTGCGCGGTCAGGCTATCGGGGCCCTCAGTTTCCGCCGGCCAGCAGAAGCGGGGGCGTGGTCCGCCCAGGATGTGGCGCTGATGGAGACCACAGCAGACCAGGTGGCGCTGGCGTTGGAGAACGTCCGCCTGTTGGAGGAAGCGCAACAACGCGCTCGACAGGAACACGTGATCCGTCAGGCGATTGACCACACCCATCGGGCAGTGAATGTAGAGCAGGCGCTACGAATAATGGCACAGGAACTCGCGCAAACGATGGGCGTGCCCCACGTCTCCATCGAACTGGGAACCGATATGCTGACACAGGAGTAACTATGGAGTCATCACCATCCAAAGTCACTGATACGTCGAGGTGGGGTCGTTATGCCAAACGCAACCATCCTTCTCGACTCTTTATCCGCCTCCTGATCTACGGCCCACTCTACCGGGCCTGTACCAGACTCTTGTGCACGACAGTCTTTGACGATCCCGTCTCGATCCTGGAACTGGGTTGTGGCCCGGCCTACATCGCCCGTCGGCTAACCGAACACATTCCGACCAGGAGACTCGTGCTCGTCGATTCCAATCCAGCAATGATTGAGATCGCGAAACAGACATTCCAGGGCTACACCTGTGACGTCGAGTTCATAGAGAGCAACTTTTTTCAGATGAATCTGACGGAGAAATTCGACTTGGTCTACAGCATCGGCGTGGTCGAACACTTTGACTCCACGGCCAGGGCCCAGTTGCTGAGAATCCACGCCGATCACGTCAGAGAAGGTGGTTACTGCATGGTCTACGTACCTACACCGTTGCCCTCTTATCTCTTTTTCAGAGCGCTTGCGCGCTGTCTTGGCCGCTGGGAACACGACGACGAAACACCATTGTCCAGAGAGCAACTGGTAGGTGAGATTCGTCAGGCAGGTTTGCAAGTGCTCGATGTGAACCATGTCTGGAGATATTACCTCACTCAGGTGGGTATTATTGCCAATGCCCCCACCAAAAGTAACATGGGGGGATTCTGATGAATGTGCCAGACTCGTCCGATTGGAGTGTTGAAATCCAACGCCGTCGCGTCGCGCTCTTGGATCGCCTGCTGCTGACCGCGGTAATCAGCGGCATGGCAGCGCTGATCCTGGCCTACATTACGCTGCCATCTGTAATGCTGCTAGAGAGTATGAGCGTATTAGAGCGATTGGCTATCATGGCTCCCTACGTCGCCAGTTGGCTAGTTATGCTGATCGCCTGGCTCTGGCGTGGTTTGGACTATCGCATCCGGGCTCTAGTTCTCCTCCTGCTCGCCTACATCGTGGGCATCGTCATCTTTGCCCGGGGTGGGTTGGTCGGCAGCGGGCGTATCATGCTGCTGCTGCCCACAGCCCTGGCCTTTGTCCTGCTAGGCGTGCGGCCCGGCGTGGCAGCCGGGGCCGCCAGCGGTCTGATCTATGCCTTTTTCACCCTCGCTATCAGCCAGAAATGGGTCGTGCCCCAGGTGGCCGAGGATCTGACCACACTGTCCCCAATGGTCGGCGAGGGAGGAACCTTTGTGGTGGTAGTGGTTGTTCTGACCGCGGTTCTGTGGTCGTTCAGCCGGGGCTGGATCAAGGCCCTGGTAGGAGTAAGCACGGCCAACAGGCAACTAGAGGCCCGGACACGGGAGCTGGAGGAAACAACCGAGCAATTGCACCAGCGCACCTCCCACTTGCAGGCGACTGCCGACATTGCCAAAACTGCTTCATCCACCCTGGACCTGGAAACATTGCTGACAAAGACGGCCTATGACGTTCAGACAAGCTTTGGCCAGATGGGCGTACACTACGTGGGTCTTTTTCTCCTCGATGACACCCAACAATTCGCGGTATTACGGGCCGCTACCGGGGATGTCGGGCGTCGGCTGTTGGAAGCAGGCCACAGGCTGGAAGTGGGAGAGACCTCGGCGGTCGGCTGGAGCATTGTCCACCGGCAAGCCCGCATCGCATTGGACGCGGAAGAAACTGGGTTTTTCGGCCAAGACTTGGTTTCTCGCACTCGCTCCGAGATCGCCCTGCCGCTCCACTCCCGTGGACACATTCTGGGAGCAATAAGCGTGCAGAGCACTCGAGAAGCGGCCTTTAGCGAGGCCGACGCCGCCGTTTTGCAGACAATGGCCGATCAGGTAGCAGTAGCGATCGACAACGCCCGGCTCTTTGGCCAGACCGAGGCTGCCTTGGAGGAGGTACAGGCTGCCCACCGGCGCTACCTGGCCCAGGCGTGGAAGGAATTTCTGGTGACAAAGCCGTTGGCTCGCATTGATTACACCCAGCCGGGGACGGGGCACATAGATGATAGCCTCCTGCACGAGGCCCGGCGTGAGGTGACAGCACACGGACAATCTGTTACCGTAGACACGGATCGGGATGGAAGCGCCTCCACTCCCCAGGCCGCGTTGGTGGTCCCCCTCAAGTTGCGCGGGCAGACTATTGGTACGATAGCCTTGCACGAAACGCGCCGCCAACGGGCGTGGACGACTGAGGAGACCATTCTAGCAGAGACCGTCGCTGAGCAACTGGCGCTGACGGTCGAGAATCTGCGCCTGATGGACGAGACGCAGCGGCGGGCGCACGAGGAACGCCTCCTTGGTGAGATCACGGCCAGGATTCGCGCTCCGCTGGACGTGGACGCCATCTTGCAGACGGCGGTGCGGGAACTGGGCCAGGCCATAGGAGTGGACAGAGTGTCCGTCTATCTGGCGCCGGAAGAAGAGGCCATCTGAATGAGAGAAGCAAAGGGCAGGGACGAGAGGCAAGAGTGTACAACATAGAGGAGGGGATATCGTGAAAGAAATGAGATTGAGCATACCGGCTATAGTCCTTAGCCTGATTCTGAGCGCCTGTGCTCCACCGCCCACGGCCTCGCCGACGCCGGTCACGCCCACGGCCTCGCCGGTGCCCACGGCTCTACCCCCAGCCACTGAGTCGGTCGTCGCCAAACTTTTGCGTGGCGAGCCACTCATCGCTGGCGTGAAGGCTGACTCGCCGCCATGGGGCTTTCTGGATGAGAATGGCGCCCACGTCGGTTTCGATGTAGAACTGGTGCTTGCTTTAGCCGAGCGCTGGGGGGTGGAGGTCGAGTTCGTGGTGGTGACGTCGGCCGACCGGCTGGAACGGCTGGCAGCGGGCGATGTAGACCTGGTGGCAGCCTCGATGACCCACCGGCGCGACCGGGAGGAGTTTGCCGACTTTTCGATCACCTATTTCATGGACGGCCAGGCGCTACTGACGGATCAAGCAAGCGGCATTCAGTCATTAAAAGACCTGGATGGCAGAGCGGTAGCGGCGGCTCGGGGTACGACCTCTATCGAGAACCTGCGGGCCAAGGTGGACGAACTGGACATCTCCGTGGCTGTCGTGGAGGTGGACGACCACGAGGCCGGGCTGCAAGAGTTGGTGGACGGCACAGTAGATGCCTACACCACCGATGCGAGTATTCTGGCCGGGCTGGGCAAGCAGCAGCCGGGCCTGGTCGTCGTCGGCGGGCCGTTCAGTTTCGAGCCCTACGGCATGGGTCTACCCCAGGATGATTCGACCTTTCGTGACCTGGTTAATTTCACACTCCAGGACCTCTGCCTGGACGGCACATACGAAGCGTTGTATCGGAAGTGGCT
>QMOE01000355.1 GCA_003648125.1 Chloroflexota bacterium | reverse complement strand
TGTCCGATAGAGAACTTTAACACATTGCGAGCCAGAGGTCAAGCTCATTTGCCTTTTTGTTGCATTTGGTGTACACTTTACAAACTGATTGACTTTGTGTATTATTACCCCTACGAAATTTGCATTGTCCGCCTCGCGGATGAGGAGCAGAAAGTAGTGGCAAAAAACGGGCGCGAAAAAGCGTTAGACGTGGCACTGGCGAACCTGACCAAACGGTTCGGCGAGGGCGCTATTATGCGTCTGGGCGAGGCAACTCACTTGAACATTGAGACTATCCCCACCGGCTCCCTGGCACTCGATTATGCCCTCGGCGCGGGCGGCATCCCGCGCGGCCGCGTCACCGAAGTCTATGGGCCAGAGGGAGCGGGCAAGACTACCCTGGCCCAACACATCGTCGCCGAGGCGCAAAAGCGCGGCGGCACCGCCGCCTTCATTGATATGGAACACGCCCTCGATCCTTCCTACGCCCAACTGTGCGGCGTGGACGTGGACAACCTGCTCATCTCCCAGCCCGATACCGGAGAGCAGGCGCTAGAGATCGCCGAGACGCTGATTCGCTCCGGCGCGGTGGACATCATCGTGGTGGACTCGGTGGCGGCGCTGGTGCCCCGCGCTGAGATCGAGGGGGAGATGGGCGCTTCGCACCCCGGTCTCCAGGCCCGGCTGATGAGCCAGGCGCTGCGCAAGTTGAGCGGGGCGATCAAGCAATCGAACACGGCGCTGCTGTTCACCAACCAGTTGCGGGAAAAGATCGGGGTCATGTTCGGCAACCCGGTGACCACCTCCGGTGGGCGGGCGCTCAAGTTCTACGCCTCGGTGCGGCTGGACATTCGACGCATCGCCGCCATCAAAGACAAGGGCGAGACAATCGGCAACCGGACGCGGGTGCGGGTGACCAAGAACAAAGTCGCGCCGCCGTTCCGGGTGGCCGAGTTCGACATCATGTACGACGAGGGAATCAGCAGGGCGGGGGACTTGTTGGACATGGCGGTGGAGCTAGAGGTGATCGAGAAGCGGGGTTCGTACTATTACCGCGAGGGTGAGAGTCTGGCGCAGGGGCGAGAGAACGCCAAGCAATTCCTGCGCGAGCACCCCGACGTCGCCGACCAGGTTGAGGCCGTCATCAGAGAGACACTTGCCCCAGAAGAAATAGAGCCAGTTGCCACGTCGGCGGTCGAGGAGACAGACGAGGCCAATTAACGAATTAATAATACGTTCATCTTCACCGGCTAGAATTAGCCACGGATTGATCTCAAATACTGATGCTTTTACAAAAGCATCAGGCGATAAAAACCAGGTCTTCTCCGATGCACATAATTGCTTTGCCAGAAACAAGTCCGAGATATGAGGTGCTTTCCCCACTTGCCGCTCCACGTAGAGGTGTGGAATTGCAGAGTGACGATCTGTCTGGACGGGCTGTGAGACAATTGGTGGGAGTGTAACTAACCAGAAATTTGCATCTGCCAGAGCAAGGCAATTTATCTAATGCTCGTCCGAGAAGATTCATCTCTTGCCCTTAGCCAAGCAAAAGGGTTATTGGTGCTGTTCTGAGATCAATGCTGACCGGTCTGCGTCAGCGCGAGCCGTGGCTTATTCGAGCCACGGCTTTGTCTTTTATAGGACATGATGGCAGGGACAATTACAGCACTGCGCTTCCAAAAGCGCAACCAGAATCGGGTCAACGTTTATCTCGACGACCAGTTCGCCTTTGGGCTGGCCGCCATCAAAGCGGCCCACCTGCGGGTGGGTCAGACGTTGAGCGATGACGACATCGCTCGCCTGCAGCAGCAGGATCAAGTTGAGCGATCTTTTGAACGCGCGCTCAATTTTCTTTCATATCGCCCTCGCAGCGAGACCGAGGTGCGCCGCAATCTACGCAAAACGAGCGTGGATGACGCGGTCATCGAAGCAGTGGTCGAACGATTGACGCAGGCCGGGCTGTTGAACGACCTGGAGTTTGCCCGCTACTGGGTGGAGAACCGAATGCAATTCAAGCCTAGAGGAGCCTACGCATTGCGCCACGAGCTAAGAGAGAAAGGAGTCCCCGCCTCTATCATCGTCGCAGCATTGAAAGACTTTGACGAAGAGGCCGCCGCCCGGAAGGCGGCAGAGGCTGGCGCACTCCGGCTGGCACACCTGCCCTCCCGCGATTTCCGGCGGAAATTCCAGGGATACATGGCCCGCCGAGGCTTTTCTTATGCGCTGATCGAACCGCTGATGGTGGAAATGTTAGAGGCAGCGCACTGCGAGGATTTATCTGACATCGAAAGTGAGGAAAAGTGTAATGAATGATTGGGTGATTACGACAGTAATAGCAATTCTAGCATTGGCGGTAGGGTTCGGGTTGGGTTTCCTGGTCCGGCGCTATATCATTCAGACCAACATCACGAAACAACAACAAAAGGCCGAGCAAGAGTTACAAAAGGCAGAGAAAAAGGCCAATGAGATCGTGCTGACCGCCCGGGACGAAGCACTAAAGATCCGCAATGCAGCCGAGAAGGAGTTGGAACGTCGCCGCGCAGGCCTAAGACGGGAAGAGGAGCGATTGCAGCGGCGGCGCGAGAAGCTGGATACCCGTCAGGAAAAGATCGAACAACGGGATCAAAGCCTCAACAAACGGCGGAGCGCCATAGACAAACGGCACAACGAGATAGAGCAGTTGTACAAAGAACGGACGGCAACACTAGAGCGAATCGCCGGATTAAGCCGCGAGGAAGCCAAACAAGAACTCTTGAAAACTGTCGAGGAAAAAAGTCGGCAGGAAATGGCGCGGGTAATTCGCCAGGTAGAAGCCGAGGCCGAAGAAGAGGCTGACGCACGCGCGCGCAAAACTATCACTTATGCCATACAGCGTATAGCGAGTGAACAGGTGGCCGAGCAAACTGTCTCCACCGTTCCGCTGCCCTCTGACGATATGAAGGGTCGCATCATTGGCCGTGGAGGGCGCAACATCCGCGCCTTCGAGATGACCGCCGGGGTAGACGTGGTGGTGGACGATACGCCTGAGGCAATCACCATCTCTTGCTTTGATCCCGTGCGCCGCGAGATTGGCCGGCGAGCGATGGAGCGATTGGTGGTAGACGGGCGCATCCACCCAGCACGCATCGAAAAGTTGGTCAAGAGTAGCCAGAAAGAAGTCGAGCGTATCATCCGCGAGGAAGGGGAGCGGGCGGCTTACGAGGCCAGCGTCCCGGGGCTGCATCCCGAGATCATCAAATTGCTGGGCCGGCTCAAGTTCCGCACCAGCTACGGGCAAAATCAACATTCTCACTCTATCGAGACTGCCAAGCTGGCAGGAATAATCGCGGAGGAGTTGGGGGCTAACGCCGACATTGCCCGTGCCGGCGGGCTGCTGCACGACATCGGCAAAGCGATAGATTTCGAGACGGAGGGCACGCACGCACACATCGGGGCCGAAATCTGCCGGCGGCGCGGCGTGCCAGAAGCGGTGATGCGCTGCGTAGAATCTCATCACCACGAAATCGAGCAAACATCCATCGAGGAAATCATCGTCGAGGCAGCGGATGCTATCTCAGGGGCCCGTCCAGGGGCGCGGCGCGAAAGTTTAGAGTTTTACCTCAAGCGCATCCGTGCCCTGGAAGAAATCGCCAACTCCTTCAATGGAGTGGCCGAGTCCTATGCCATTCAAGCCGGCCGTGAAATTCGCATCATCGTCAGGCCCGAGGAGATCGATGACCTGGCAACCATTCAACTCTCCAAAGACATTGCTCAGAAACTCGAAGATAATATGGAGTATCCAGGGCAGATCAAGGTAACGGTGATCCGCGAAGTGCGAGCGGAGGAGTACGCTAAATAGGCAACCCCTGGGGCGAAGCAATGCTTCGCCCTAGGGGATGTGCGA
>QMOE01000354.1 GCA_003648125.1 Chloroflexota bacterium | reverse complement strand
TGTTCTTCCTTGCGCACCAGGATGATCTTTTTATCCGGGTAATGACGCCGCGCCGTAATTCCGGCAGTCAAACCGGCGGCACTTCCTCCAACAACCACGATGTCTGCCTGTTTCATTTTTTATTCTCCTTAGTGTGTGATTGAACATAACCAGCCAGACTAACGCCTGGCACGCCAATTAAAGAGCGCGTTCTGCAACGCGCTTACCGCCAATTCGGCGCAGTGGACGTGTTCCGCCGGCAAACCATCCAGGGCAGCTATCAACTCCTCCGGCGCGATCTCGCCCGCTTTTCCCAGCAGCATCCCCTGCACTATCTTGGTGAGCGTACTGCCACAGGCCACTGTTGGCCCGCAGCCATCCGTCATAAAGGTGATCTCTTGGATTTTCTCGCCGTCCAACCGCAGGTACATCTCCATCGTGTCGCCGCACCAGCCGCGCACCATCCCGCGAACGTCCGGCTCAATCATCCGCCCCAGGTTGCTGGGGTTGTGAGATTCCTCAATAACCTTGTCCGAATAGAGCGCCCGCTCCTGCTCGTCAATCTCCCGCTGCAACTCTGCCGCCAGACGGTCGAAATCGCTCCCCACTTTTTTAACCTCCACCATCCGATTGCAAAGAGACGCATTACAGTAAAAGTGACACGTTTGTTACACAGAGCTACACAGAAGAGTCACGGAAAGCCCGAGTGCTTTTCTTTGTGCCTGCCTGTCGGCAGACAGGCAGCTCTGTGTAACAGTGTAACTTTTTGTCTCAATGCACACAGACGCAATCCTCCACGCTGCCAGTTCCGGCGACGATCTCGCGGGCCAGGTCATAGCACCGTTCGTAACCACAGTCCCCGCAATCGAGGTTGGGCAGCTTGAATGCTTTCTGCTCGACCAGGTCGGCGATTGGGATCACGTCATCCCGGTCGAACAGCGGCACGCCCTCCCCGGCATAATCCTCCGGGCCGACCGCCGCAACGAGCAAGCCATCGAACAGATCGGCGTCGTCCGGCTCACCGCGCAGGCAGGCGATCTTGGGATATGTTTTCTCCTCCTTGAACCCCTCGACGAGGACGATGTCCGCCTCCAAATAGGATAACATATCCTCCAGGCTCAACGATTTCTTCCAAAAGAGCGCCGACTCTTGCGGCGAGATAATGCCCACCTGGCCGACGGATTTCCCCAGCACAGCGGTGTCCTTCCCTGGAAGATCGAGTTGGTGGGAGGTGTGCTTGATCACAGCCACATCGCGCCCTCTGGCGATCAACTCGTGGGCCAGCGCGCGGGTCAGCGTCGTCTTGCCGCTGTTCTTGTAGCCAACGATGCCTGCGACTTTGAGCAATTCTCCTCCTCCACAAGACCTCGGAGGTTTCGGAAAACCTCCGAGGTCTAATTCAATCCATCGCCAACTTGTTCAGTCGGTCAGTCACCTCGGCTAACTGCTGCTGTAGCATCTCGGCTTCCTCGCGGAGACGGCCCGCTTCGTCCTGTTCGTACTCTCCCTCGGCAGGCACATCATCGTGGCCGTGCTCGACGCTCGTGCGGCACGGCGCGGCCTCTCGCAGCCCGCCGCCGAGGTATTGCTCCAGCGTGTGCCGTACAGTGCCGGCAGCACCGGTCGCCGCCTGGATGCCAAACTGCTGAAAGAAGGCAATGGCCCGACTACCCATCCCTCCGGTGAGCATCACGTCGGCCTGCTGATCGTGTATGAAACCGGGTACCTGCCCCGGCTGGTGTTGGCCGTAGTAGGGATTGCTGATGACTTGTACCGCCTTCACCTCCCGCTCCTCCACGTCCACCAGCACGAAATAGGGACACCGGCCAAAGTGCGGACTGACCACACTATCCAGGCCATTGCCATCATCTGCCGAAATTGCGATACGCATAATTTAACCCCCTTTCTCCAGTTTATCCAGTCGTTCTATCACATCGGACAACTGCTGGCGCAGCGTGCCGGCCATACCTTTTAACTCGGCAATCTCCTCCTCGCGGGAGCTTGCCAGAGGAGCAGCCACAGGCGCGGGCGGCGCAGCCATACGGCGACCCATCCCCATTCCTCGGCCCATCCCCATACCACGGCCCATCCCCATTCCAGCGTGCGCCGGCCCACTCGCCCCGCCAGCAGTGGTCAACTGACCTGCCTTGTAAGCCTCCACTGCCTGCCGCACCGTTCCTCCATCAAAGAGATAGATGGGCACGCCTGCGGACTGAATCACGTTAAAGGCATTAGGCCCCATATTACCGCTGATCGCGGCCTGCGCCCCATGCTCGACGACGAACTGGGCCGCCTGGATACCGGCACCGCCGGCAGCGTTCATCGCCGGGTTGTCCACGGATTCACATTCCATCGTCTCGGTATCCACAAAGACGTACGTAGGGCAGCGCCCAAAGATCGGGGTAGCAGGCGCGTCGAGACCTGCGCCGTTAGCTGTGACAACAATTTTCACTTGCGTTCCTCCTAATGATGTGTATAATCAGATTTGTCCAGCGGATGGGAGAGCCTCTACAGGCCCTCCCACCCGATTTGGGCTCCGGGGCGGGTGGCGAAGCGTAATAACTATGTCATCCGCCCCGATGCACGGTTGGACGTAGCGTTGCTACGTCCCTGCGCCGAGATCCGTGATGCGCTGGCTGATACCGTCCAGTTGTTGCTTTAGCCATTCGGCCTGCGCCTTGAGGGACTCGACCTCCTGCTCTGGCGTCGGTGGCGCGGCGTAAGGACCATACCCATACCCCGCAGCCGGCGGCGCGCCCCAGGCGGGCGCATACCCAAAGTATTGCCGCCCACGGCCCCAGCCGCCACCGCCACCTCGACCACGCCGCCAACCAAGTCCCATGCGGGGCGCTACCGAGTTGGCATAGCCGGGCACACCGTAACCGCCGCAGTAACCGGCACCACGTCCGGTCATTGGACCCATTCCTGCAGGCCCAGTTCCATCTCCTGCTGGCATCTCACTCACCTCCTTTTACTCAAATATATTGCCTTTACCACCATCCTCTGCGTCCTCCTCTGCCCGCACCACGGCCTCGAACGCGCCCGAACGCGCGCCCCAGCCACGTCGTCGGACGCGCCCAACGGGCGAAGCGGGAGCCGCGCACAGGCGCGCCCTGCAACCCTGCGTAGCCATAGGGCGCTTGCCCCGACCCAGGGATTCTCGTCGCACAATATCCCTCACTGCGACCAGTCATCGGTCCCTGGCCTTGCGGGCCTGTTCCATCAAATCTTGGCATATCACTCACCTCCTTCAGCCGTCAATCATAAGCCAGCCGCGTCTCCTCGTCTGTCAAGACGTGCTGGATGCGTTCCTGCCACCTGGCCGATTGCCAGGTTCCCAACTCTTGATGAGTCAGGTAATAGTTCTGCGGGATGGGATGAGTGCCGATAACCACCTCCAGCCCATATTTGGCCGGGATGAACTCGCAGAAAGCCTGCAGGCGCGGGCAGGGCGGGTAGCCGACCACCAGGCCGGTCGCCAGGTGGATGACCTCCGCGCCATTCTTTTTCATCTCCGCCGGTGCGTACTCGACATTGCCGCCCGGGCAGCCTCCGCAGGTGGTATAGCCCACCAACTCGACCTCTTCCCCTTCGTACCGGGCGAAGGCGCCCTCCCTGTTTCGCAGAGAGCGCAGGCACTTGCCGCCCGCACAGGTATGGTAGCGATTGCAAATGATGATACCGATTTTCTTCACGTTGATTATCCCTCCTTCGATTTTTACCCTTGCTTGAGCACGATACTCCCGACCGGCACGCCCGCGTCACGGGCAATGATCGGACATTTCACTTGCAACAGGAAAAATACTTTGCATCCTTCATCACTTAACGTCTCGTAATTGGCCTGCCCCTTGGCGATCACCATCTCGGCCTCGTTGTACAAACGAACAAAGTCA
>QMOE01000353.1 GCA_003648125.1 Chloroflexota bacterium | reverse complement strand
GTCCTATTTGAAGGCATCCGGTTACAAAGTGGCCCTGCTCTTCAATTTTGGTGGGCAAAAGTTGGAGGTCAAGCGGCTGGTGAACTGAAGGGGTGTGGAATCGCTAAGGCACTGATTCAGTGTTTTCAGTGTCCTTCAGTGGCCTCAGTGATTCAACGGCCCGGTAGCAGTAAAGAGCGTGGATGTGCTGGATGAGGAGTGGTTTGGGAGGGGTTGAATCACTGATACACTGAGCAAGGATGAAAACACCGATTCAGTGATTCCAACGACACAGATCATGAACGAGCCTATTTTTCAACAACGCCTCTGGGCTGCCTTCACCGCCCAGCGGACCGCACCCGACGACCCGGCCCTGCGCTACGGCGGCTCCGGCCGCAGCGAGGAGAAACTGCGCCACTTCACCGCCACGCCCTTTTACCAGGCCCTCTTGCCGGAGACGCAAAACATCCTGCGCCACATCCGGCGGGTCGAATGGCTGCGGACGCCCCAGGTGGACGCGCTGGAACTGTACATTTACCTCAAAGAGATATGCGGCAATCCCACCACCCAGCAACTCTACCGTGATATGCTTCTGGGCGACATCGAGGGCAAGTCGGCCCTGGAACTGACCGCCGACGAACTGGAGCGACTCAGGGTTGCCAGAACCCGAATCGAGACCGTCGAAGAGACGCTGATGGGCGTGGACTACCCCAATGCGATCTACTCCCTGGCGATGGGCACCGGCAAGACCGTCCTGGTGGCGACGATGATCTTTTACGAGTTCATCCTCTCGTGGAAGCACCCCGATGACCCTCGCTTCGCTCACAACGCGCTGGTCTTTTGCCCGGACCTGACCATCATCGAATCCCTGCGCGAGATTCAGGCACTGGACCGCTCGCGTATCCTGCCCGACGAGTACGTCAACTTTCTCGACGCCAACCTCAAGTTCCACTACCTGGCCGAATCGGGCGCCGAACTGACCGTCCTGCCCGGCTCTGCCTACAACGTCATCGTCTCCAACGTGCAAAAGATCATCCTGCGCCGCCACAGCCGGGCCGGCGCGGCGCGCACCCTCTTCGGCGACACCCGCCGCGCCGAGGCCGAACTGGTCTCCAACGCCCGCCTGCAACGATTGCAGGAGCTGGACAACCTGGCCGTCTTTGTGGACGAGGCCCATCATTCCTTTGGCCGCTCCCTGGAGGGCAACCTCAAGCGGGTACGGGAGACGATCAACCACCTGCACACCCGCACGCCGTTGGTCGGCTGCGTCAACCTGACCGGCACCCCCTACGTGAACAATCAGATGCTGCCGGAGGTGGTCTACCACTACCCCCTGGCCGATTCCATCCACGATGGTCACCTGAAAGAAGTGCGCTTCTACGACTACAGCCGGGTCAAGACCGAGGAGTTCGTGCGCGACGTGGTGCGTCGCTTCCGGGAGACCTACGGTGAGGAGCGGCGCGAGGGACTATTGCCCAAAATGGCCGTCTACTGCGCCACCATCCGCGAACTGGAGGACGAGTTCCGCCCATTGCTGGAAAAGGCGTTGATTGAACTGGACATCCCAACCGACAGGATTCTGGTCAACCACAGCAAAGTGGACGACGACGCGGTGCGCCGCTTCCGCGAACTGGACACGCCGGATTCGCCCCACCAGTTCATCCTGCTGGTGGGCAAAGGGACCGAGGGCTGGAACTGCCGCAGCCTCTTTGCCACCGCCCTTTACCGCCGGCCCCACAGCCGCGTCTTCCTGCTCCAATCCTCGATGCGCTGCCTGCGTGCCATCGGCGACATGCCCCAGACGGCGAGCATCTTCCTTTCGACCGAGAACCGGAGCGTGCTGGAAAAAGAGATCGAAGCCAACCTGGGCACCAGCATGGAATCGCTCCAGCGGCAGAGAAACAGGCGGCGCATCACCATCAACGTGCTCAAGGCGAAAAAAGTCCGGCTCAAGAAGCCCATCACCCGCATCGTGCAGCGGAGGCGGGCCGAGATCGGTCGCCTCACCTTCGCGCTGGACCAGATTGACCTGAGCCGGTACGAGCCGGTGGTCACGGTGACCGAGGGGTTGGAAATGCTCGTTCGGGAAACCCGGGAAGTGTCCCGCGTTCAGCGTCGCTACACCCTCTACTCACTGGTCGAGGAAGTGGCTCGCTTCACCGGCCTGACTTGCCTGGAGACCGAACGCATCCTGCGCGACTCAGACGCCGGGCTGGAGGGCGTGCTGGAGTACGTCAACCGCGAGAACAGGCTGCTCCACGACGTGGTCATCCCTCGGGTTCAGGACGCGATGTTCGAGTATGAGGAAGAGAGCGGTTCCACCGAGGAAGAAGTGGACCTGGCTCCCAACTTCCCCGTGGAGCGACACATCAGCGAGGAGCAAGAGGGACTGGTCATGAAACCGGATGGTGGTCGTGACCGGAGCTACCACCTCGACCACTACATCTTTGATTCCGGCGACGAACGCCGGCTCTTCGAGATGCTGCTGAGTCACGAACAGGTGGAGGAGATCTATTTCACCGGCGGTATCACCGACCCTGCTCACAACCAATTCTACATCGAATACTATGACGAGCATGCCGGTCGGTGGCGCAAATACTTTCCCGACTTTTTCCTCAGACTGGCCGATGATGGCTGGATGGTCATCGAGGTCAAGCGCGAGGACCAGGTCGAGCATCCCAACGTCAAGGCCAAAGACGCCGCCGCCCTGGAGGTCTTTGAATCGCTGAACGGCATCCTCTACCGCGTCAAGCCCGACGACGAGATTCGGCGGGGCGAGATCCACGACATCTTTCAACGCACTGGCCCCTCATCACCGCCGAGTGGATGAGAGTGATGAGATTTGGGTGTGTTTCAACTGAGTTGGAGACCCTCCCGCAAGTTGAATTCAAAGTCGATTTATGCGCGGATTTGCCTTCAAAAACTGAGTGTTTGGGTATCGAAAATGGCAACCTGCGGGAGGGTTGCCCACTTTCCAACTGAAATGAAACGCACCCATGAGATTTAACCAATGTAGCACACCCAGGGTAGATGCTCGCGGACGGCGCGGTGGAGCCGCAGGGCACCGGTGAACAGAGGTTCGCCGCGCAGTTGCGCCAGCGCCAGATAGGCCCCATCGCAGGCGGTGCAGCCGAAGCGCAGAGAGAACGGGCGAGCGACGCATCTCCGAGGCTCGGCTTCGTCTCGCCCCACACGCGCAGGCTTCGAGATCAGGAAATTTCGTGGTAAAATAGGCGCACCATTTCAACCAGGCCGTATGGAGGAGAGGGTTCATGTCCACCCCAGTCCAGATCCGCGTAGCCATCGTGGACGATCAGACCTTGGTGCGCGAGGGGATGGCCTCGCTGCTGGCGCTGGTGCCAGACCTGGAGGTGGTGGGCCAGGCGGCCGACGGGCGCGAGGCGTTGGCTCTCGTCGCCGAGCAAGCCCCCGACGTGGTGCTGATGGATGTGCGCATGCCGGGCATGAACGGTGTGGCCGCCACCCGCGAGATCCGCGCCCGGCACCCCGGCGTCCGCGTCATCGTGCTGACCACCTTCGACCGTGACGAATATGTTTTCGAGTCCTTGCGGGCGGGTGCTTCTGGCTACCTGCTCAAGAACGCCGACCCGGACAATCTGGCGGCGGCCATTCGCGCCGTCCACGCCGGTCGCGCGGTTCTCGACCCCGCCGTCACCGCAAAAGTGATCCGCCGGGCGACCCGCCCTGGCGGGGACCCGGCCCTGACCGAGCGACTGCCCCGCCGTGAACGGGAGGTGTTGCATCTGATGGCCCAGGGCGCGACCAATGCCGAGATCGCCACCCACTTGTGCCTGGCCGAGGGAACGGTCAAGAATCACGTCAGTCACATCCTGGGCAAACTGGGCGCTCGTGACCGCACCCAGGCCGTCCGCCTGG
>QMOE01000352.1 GCA_003648125.1 Chloroflexota bacterium | reverse complement strand
TGCGTAAGTGTATACAGCATCCAGGCCCGCACTTCGTCCGGGTCTGGGCTGCGGGCCAGGATGCGCTTGTCGTTGGGAGGGCCGATGCCAAATTCTTCCAGGAGAGCAACAGCAGCAGGAGCGTTCACGTGCTGCTGCTCGACGAGTGTTTTTAGCCCACAAGTGCTCACAGTGATTATAGTGCTTAAGAGGTGTTCAAAATGTCCGTTCCCCCCGTTCAAAATGTCCATACCCCCGTCCAAAATGTCGGTTGTTGCAGAGGTCAGGCGTTCAAAATGTCCATTCTTCCCCTGGGTCTGACGTTCAAAATGTCCGTTCTTGTCTTCCCCCTGTTGACCTGATGGATTTCCCAGCAATAGTCTCTGGTACTGCGGCTGATCATCCGGAACTATGGGTTCCCGCAGCATGATCCTGGCTTGGACTGGCCTCCCGCGTCCACTGTCGAGCACCGAGATGAACTGCTGAACATCGGGCTTGTCCAACAAGCGGGTCACCTGACGCGATGATGTGAGACCAATGGCCCGCGCCATTTCCAGAGGGTACATCGTGACTGTGTCGCGGAGCGTATGTGCATCCCAAAAGCACCTGGAGCGGAGTACGACGACCAACAGGGCCAGCGCGTGCCCCAAGCGGGGCAGCCACTGATGGCGGAAATAGTTCGTTTGGAGGAGCGACTGCGGTTGCCTGGTCAAAGCCTGATGCACCTGGCTGCACACCTGCGCCACAGTCTCCATCTCACGCTGTGACGTCGGTATCTCCAACCTTAACGCACGAACGACGTCTAGCGGTGTGTGGAGGAAAGCATCAGCCGGCCAAGCCGGAGAGAATCGCTCCGCACAATCCTCCAACAACACGAGTAGATCATCCAGACTCGTCTTGCGGGCCAGCTCTTTCAACGGAGAAATGACGGCAGCGATGTCAGCGCCGCGTTCCACACCATTTTCCAGGAGGAACTGTGCCAGCCCTCGTTGGTCCACAGGAGCCAGCGGAGGGGTGAGAGCGATGTCGTAACGGTTGGGCTGCTGGACAACCGTGCTGGCTTCGTTCGACCACGACCGTCGTCCCTGGAAGCGAATCCAATGACGCAGCCCCGTCGCGCGATAGGGATCTTGGTGCAAGAGGCGGTGTATTGAACTTTCGCTCAAGGATGATTCCTCGGCGATTCGCCTGCGGCTGACCTGACACCAGTTGTTATCGGCGCTTTTGGGATTGCGGTAGCATAATTGTTGAAAAGTCACCAACAACCAGAAGGCTGCGGCTCCCAGAACGGGAGCCCAGCGGCGCAACACATAGTGACTGATAGGCCAGACGTTGTCAGGTTTCACGACAGCGTCGTAAGCATCCAGGTAGATGCCGTGAAGTCCATACATTTGCTCTCGTCTGGATGCTGTTTTCGTCACGATCCAGTCCCTCCCTTCAGTGATATTGTCCAGTTTGCTGGACATAGGATGACGCTCTGAGAAGGCCGCTAAGCATCCAAACCCACGTACATAGGATAACATACCTCGAGACAGGCGATTTCTTGCCGCCTACGCTGGCGTATATGCTGGCGCACCGCTGGCAGTGTGCTGGCATAGTACGCTGGCCTACCGCTGGCGTACCTGGCACGCCACAAAAGGTCGTTTTTTCAGTCCGCCCTGATCCTCTATCCCCTCTCACTAGAACCATTGCTCCCCTGCTTGCTGTTGATCTCGCGGCGGGTTATCCCAACCAGGGTCAGGGGGAGCGACCTCTCCCCGTTCAGCCCTTTCCAGGCCCAAGCGGAGCAGATGTTCCACCACCGCCGAACTGTTGGGCCTACCGTTGGCTGCGTACAGACTCCACCGCTGGGCCAGGTCACGGATACGTTCAGAGATCGTGTGAGTCGAGAACGTGATTGTCATCTTGCGCTTCCTCCGCCGTGCCTCAGATGGTCGGAGCGGCGTCTTCCTCCCGCCGACTGCGAGTGGACGTCGCAACGCTGCAGGAACGACTCCTGTGGTCAGGTCATCCACTGGCTCCCCGCTCAAGGATTGAAAAGGGTCTTGCCTATTGTTCTCTCGAGACATTGATCACCTCCCACACCACACTGGCGTATTCTGTAGCCGCCCGGCTGCCTTGCCTGTGCTCAAAGATGGTCTTACCCAGAGATGGGCACTCTCGCAAAGCAACCGCTCGATGGATTGGTTCCAAGACCGTCTGCCCGAACCGCTTCCGTAACCCGGCCAGATTGGCCGCGCTCTCCCTGGTCACCTCGTCGTAGAACGTCGGCAGGATGCGCACCACTGGGGGATGAGGGCGTTCGAGCACCTTGAGTGTCCCCAAGATTTGGGCCACCCCCTCCAGGCTCAAGTAGTCTACGGCCGCTGGAAGAATGACGATATCGGCTGCGTAAAGCGCCATCTCCTGAAGACCTCCGGCAGATGGGGCCGTGTCCAGGACAATGTAGTGCAGCCGACCAGAGTTGAACCGTGGCTCACCGAGTATCTGTGCCAGGGCCGTTTTGTCGTAGCCCTCGATAGTCAGCAACGACTGCGCCGAGGCTGTGCGTTTATTCCCCGGCAGCAAGTACAGGCCATTGCGCCCGGTGGTCTGCACCACGTCGCGCAAGGGAGGGCGCGGGTTGTTCATCACCAACAAGTTAAAGACGCCGCTTTCCTGAGCCATTCCCAAATGGGACGCACACTGACCTTGAGGATCCAAATCTACGACGAGAACGCTGTAATTCTTCAACGCCAGACCGTGGGCCAGCGTCACAGTGCTGGTCGTCTTGCCTACTCCGCCTTTTTGATTCGCGACTGCAATCGTGATCATCACACTCCTGTCTCCTTTCTCCGCTCTCGTAGAAACGGAGGTAGTTCCACGTCATACCGCTCGGGATCGCGTCGTACCACCGTCGTACTGCGTCGTAACTGTCGTACCGTCGTATCATTTGATGCGCCGGGGGTACACCCCGCCAACTCCGCCAGTTCGTCGGTCACACGTCTGGGGTCGGTCACGCTCGCCGGTTTGGAAAGCCAACCTCGTTGCTCCCACCCGCGCGCGAGTTTAAGCAGTCGCCGCCTGCTGATTGTGCCTTTGTGTGCCTGATACAGTGGATCAATTTTGAACGCCCCGCACAACTTCTCCACGGCGTAGCACACCAGGTCACGCTCGACGGCGCTCAAAGCGGGACCGGAGGGGGCCACATTGCACCACTCTCTGGTCTCCTCGTCGGGGATGTAACCACACTGCACCTTACGCCACTTGCCGCCCGCGTTGGTGAGCGCCAAGCCGCGCCGCTTTATCTTTTCCGCTCCAGCACGGTCGAGGATGATGCGACTCTCGTACACATCGGTGACGCGAAAGGCCAATCGGGTCGTGAGGTTGGCTTTCACTTGGCGATTGATCACCTGGGCATCGGGCCGCTGTGTCGCCAGCACCAGGCTGACACCGCTCGCGCGCCCCTTCCGCGCCAGTTCCACCAGGTCGCCCATCACAGCGCTGTCTGCAAAGTCGGCGCACTCGTCCACGGCTACCAACAGGAGAGGGAAGCGTTCCTCGATGTGCAGGCGATCCCAGCGCGTCACGCTCGCCGCCCGCATCATCGCCTGGCGGCGCTCCATCTCCTGGACGCACCAGTTCACCAGTTTCACCGCATCTAGTTCAGTCGTGGCCACGGGCCGGACCAGGTGGGGCAGCGCATCGAGCGCGGTAAAGTCTAGCCGTTTCAAGTCCACCATCGCCAGCGCCAGCCGGTCGGGGCCGTTCTTGTGGGCCAGTTGCAAGATCAGGCTGATGATACTGCGCGTCTTGCCGCTGCCCGTCGTGCCGCCTACCAGGAGCGCCCGCGCATCTTTGGCCAGGTCGAGCACAACGTCGCCACCGGCAGCCGTGCCCAGCAGGGCGGTATAGTCGCCGGGCGG
>QMOE01000351.1 GCA_003648125.1 Chloroflexota bacterium | reverse complement strand
TCTCCGAATAGCTTTGCCTGCGAAAACGGAGATTCCTCGACTCCACTCCGCTGCGCTCCGTTTCGCTCGGAATGACGGATGTTCAGAGAGAGCTATGAGCACATAATTCACTACTATGTCTAAAAACGTGACCTACCTTTTCGTTCTTGGTGGTGACCCGTGGGTCATTGTTCATTGCCTCCCAAGCTGGCTGATCATCGCGCCGGGCCGATCTATGGGGTAGCGGTGGGCACAGGAGTTGGTGGCGTCTCGGTAAATTTGACGTCTCTGAATCCCAATGCCAAAATCAGCCGCAGCACGTAGACCTCGGCGTTCTGCCGGGCCATCTCCAAAATACCGTCTTCTATGGCCGCGGCCAGGATTTCCTCCTCGGCTGCCTGGCGGGCATCTGTCTCCAGGGCCGGGTTCATCCCGATCAATCCCGTGTCCCGGTCGTAGATGTAGGACTTTTGATTATTCAATGTGGTGACGAGCACCTCGGCCGGCGGCAGCGTCACCACCACCGCGCCTTCTCCAGTGACGATGATGTCGTCCTCCCCCATCTTGGAGAGGTCCACTCCGGCGATGACCTGGCCGTGGGCCACCAGCATCAGCCGGTCGCCGAATAGAAAAGCAAAAGGACCTTGCCTTGATTCGGCGGTGATGACCTTTTCGATGGAGTAGGAAGCGGTCTCCAGCCGGCTGAGGCTGCGCACCTCGTGGATGATCGTCACCGGGTCGGGGATGATGGTGGGCGTGGGGTTGACGATCTCCTCAATCTGCTCCTGCAACGCCTGCTCGGCTTCCTCCAGCGGGTGTGTCAGTCGTTGAATCGTGCCGACCAGCGCGATCCCGCCGCCGACGAGGGCGAGCAGGATCAGCAGCAGGATCAAGGTGTTTAGGTTAAATTTCGAGTTCATTGCTCTCACTCCTTGCTAACCATTGTATCAGACCCAGCGTCAGGAAGAAAGCAAAGGCCAGGTCAACGAGAAAGTAGGAAGCATCCACCAGGCCGTGGGCCAAAAAGTTGACCATCGAAGCCATCAGTCCCAAAGCCAGGGCGCGGTGGTCGGGATCGGTCAGGCGGCGCAGAGGCAGGGCCAGTCGCCAGAACGCGATTTGCAGCCAGGCGCCCGCCGCCAGCCCCGCGAGCCCCATGCGAGTGGCATAGTCGAGCAGGACGTTGTGTGCTTGAGAGAGATTCGGCTCCTCCCAGGCGGCGGGCAGGATGTAGCGCCCCCGGTAGTGGTACAAAAAGTTGTCGGGGCCGACGCCCAGCCAGGGGTGCTCGCGGAACATTGCCCAGGAGGAGCGCCAGAGATGGAGACGGAAGAAAAGAGTGCCACTCTGTGTATCAAAGAGCGAACCAAAGCGCGGCGTGCGCAGGAGCGGGATGGCGGCCACCCCAGCCGCGCCCAGCGCGCTCAGCGAACCCCACAGCCACCATCCGCCCGCCAGCGCGCCCAGCGACAGCAGCGAGAGCGGCACGCCCAGGAGAAGCGCCCCTTTGGAGAAACTGAGCAGCACCGCCAGCCCCAGCGGGACGGTGACCAGGCCGTAGACGATGCGGCGACCGCGCGATGCGCCGAACAGCACGACGGCCACCAGCAGCGGCAGCACCCGTCCCAGGTAAAGCCCGACGCTGTTGGGCGAGCCGTAGACGGAGCGCAGGCGGCGGAACCCTTCCTCGGCGGTGATGATGTTGACGCCCAGCGCATACTGCGCCAGGCCGATGAGGGCCACGATGACAGCCCCCAGCACAAAAAAGTCCACCATGCGCCAGATGGCCTGGCGGTTGAGCCGGCTCGTGCGCAGCATCAGGTAGAATAGTACCGGTTCCAGGATGAGCACCCGCAGCTCGCGCAGCGCGACGTGACGGTAGTCGGCGACAAAGAGGGAAGCGCTAGCGATGAGTACAAAGAACAAAGCAGCCAGGTCGAGGGAATTGGGGAATTGGGGAATCAGGGATTTTGGATTTAGGATTCGTCGCACTCCCCACGAGAGTGCACAGAGCAGGGTGAGTATCTCTACCATCGAGAACTCTTTGCCGAGCAATGCGCGCGGATACAGGTAAAAGGGAGCCGCCGCCGCAACGAGCGGTAGCCCCAGGTCGAGCCGCAGCAAGATGAGCACGGTCAGTGCCAGCCCCGCGATCAGAGTAAGCAGAGGCCAGGGGGAGAAGTAGAACACGGCAGCGGCAATGAGGATCGCGAATGGCTCCCTTGCTCCTCTGCCCCCCTGCCCCTCCGCCTCCCTGCCCCTCCGCTCCCCTGCCCCTCTGCCCCTCTGCCACATTGTTCCCCACCAGACCACACCAAGCAAGAACGCAACCACCAACGCCCCCAGCCCCGTCAGTGCCCAGTGGTAGACGGTCGTATCGGGTGTGCGGCTCGCGCTCCAACCGACCAGCGGCCACTGGTCCCACCCCCGCTCGGCGACGATCTCCGCGACGTGGGGACCGTCATCCAGGCCGGAGGCGATGGGGATGGTGACGACTTGGGGCGCGAGGTCGGGCGAGGTGAGCACGAGGTAAGCGCCGCGCTTCTCCTGGGGCAACCGGTTGGCCGGTTTGCTGTCCACGCTGACGTAAAAGTAGCCGCGATAATTCCCTCGCCGCACACGCAGCGCCAGGTCGGTGCCGGAAAAGGGAATAACGACGCGATTGGCGCCCGTTTCGCTGGGGTCGGCCCCCAACTCGGAGAACTTCCACTCCCCTTCCCACTCAGCCTCGCCGGAGAGAGGGGTATAGGAAGTGGTGATGGTTTGGAGCAGGGCATGTTGCCTGGCAGCCAGCACCATACCCATCAAGAGTGAACTGACCAAGAGACCAATCAGACAGATGCTTGCAAACTTGCCTACTCGCAAACTTGTTTCCTCACTCACCATTCCCAACGGACGGTCGTCACGCTGCCCTCGTCGGTCAATTGGTGTACTTTGCCGTCCGGCAGTTGGAGCAGATACAGGTTGCTCTGGAAAACGACGATCAGTTGGTCGCCTCCTGGCCCCCAGGCAATTTTTGGGTAATCCAGGCCGATCTCGTCTGCGGGCGGGAATAGCGGTTGGCGGTCGGAGCCGTCGCGGTCCATCGTGTAAAGGTCATAGCCGCTGGTTTGGCTGACGTAAGGACTGCGGGCGCGACCAAAGACAATATAGTCTCCCTCAGGCGCGTAGGTTGGCGCTGCCCACATCCCCGCTTCGCTAGAAAGCTCTGCCGTGATCGTGCCGTCGGCGGCCAACGCCCAGACGTCAAAGACGGGGCTATCGTCCGGGGCTTCGCCGGCCGGGGCCGGCCCGTGCAATGTGGTGACGATAAACTTGCCCTCCGGCGACCAGGCGACGGTCGGCGTCCACACCCAGGGGGCATAGGTGCGGTAGGGCGGGAATTGGGCCAGGGGAGTCTGCGTGCCATTGTAGGCGTGGACGACGCCGACTTCATCGGCGCGGGCATAGGCCAGGACATTCCCGTCGGGCGACCAGGCGTAGGTGGTGCCCCACCAGCCGTAGACCCCGCCGGCCACAGACTCCACGACGTGCCTCCGGCCCAGCAACAGGCCATCGCGGGCGCGGGGCCGCGCGACCCACAGATCGTTTTCTGCTTTCCAGCCAGGGTTGCCCTCCACACACGTGCCGGTGGTGTAGGCGATGCGGCAGTCATACCCGGCAGCGGGATCGCATTTTGGCGACCAGCCGGCCCAGAGGATGCCCTCGGCGTCCAACTGAATCGGCTCGGCGTCGGCGGCGGCAGTCTCGATCATCCACAGCGTGTTGAGCGGAGCAGCTTCACCGGTCTCGGTAGCGACACGGGTAAAGAGCAGGTAGGAGCCATCGGGCGAGAGGGAAAAGACGCGCCCATCCATATCCCCGGCATGCGTCAAGCGATGTTGATTGGGGCTGGTGGTCTGCATC
>QMOE01000350.1 GCA_003648125.1 Chloroflexota bacterium | reverse complement strand
GTCACTGTCAGAATTTTGCGGGTTGGTACCATAGCCGCTCATTTCTTGACCATCAGTCAAACCATCGCCGTCAGTGTCAATCGCAATTGGGCTAGGATCGCTCATATCCCACACACTATCACCGTCACTATCTACCCGCGTGGGGTTGCTCCCTGCAATGTATTCAGCGCCGTTAGCCATATTGTCCCCATCTCGATCCAGGTGAGCATCGTAATAGTGAGGCAGTAGCCCGTACCACGATTCCCATGCGTCAGGCACTCCATCGGAATCTGAATCAATCACGGGAGGTACTGACGCCGAGTTGCACGGATCAGTTGCCTGCCCGGCCAGGTAGGCATAAACCACCTGGTAGCCAGAGCCATCGTCAATCACAGCCGGGTCCGTCTCGTCAAAGTCCGTGGCCGATATAACAAAATCGTCCCCCAGCGCGCCACCAGCAGCGTTGAACAACCGACCGTAAACATCAAACTCCTGCCCGTTTGCAGTGACGGCATAGGCGAAGAATAAATTATCCCCATCACTGGCTACTGACACACCAGTGGTCGAAAGCCAGGGATAAAGCGAGACGTCGAACGTAGAGACGGGGTTGCGGTAGGAGCCGCCTCCTTCAGCAAAAGAATATATCTCTGATCGAGGAGGAGCCATTGTTTCCGAACCGATCACGACGACATACTCTCGATAAGCTGGCAAAGACACCACGTCCAGGTAAGCGCGTTCGCCGTTGTAAATCGTCATACCCTCATAGGCAATACCGCGCATCACGTCCATGCCATGCACTCGCCACCCCGCTCCCTCAGCGACCAACCAGAAAACTGCATTGTCAGAAGCTGCGACGAGCACGTTCACTGCGCCAGTGTCCAGGCCCTCAATGCTTCCCATTGTTCCATTGGCGGCCACACTGCGCCGCGACAGACCGGCGATTGAGCTCCAGTAAACCTGCCGCACGCCGTTTGAAAACGCAGCATCCGGAAAACCACGGGCACTGTAAATCAACAAGTCGCCACTTTGTGCATGAACAGCCCCTGTTCCACGGGGCTGCCAGGAGGTTATCAAGAGCGTCAATGCAGCCAGACCAAGCAACAACCCCTTTTTGAAAAGCATTCTTGGCCCCCTATTTGTTCTCAGCGCACTATCAGATCGTAAACCTGCACCATGTCGCCAACGGCAGTGATCTCGACAGTGAATGGACAATTGACCCGCCCCCACACTGGTGAACACGGCTGCACCAGCGTGAGATTGGCGTGACCCAACTCGGACCCGGAAGCAGCGGCTCGGAAAACGACATGCAGTCCCCCCGCTCCACCCCACGTGGCGCAGACGAACCTGGCTTTCACGCCAGATCCGGGCTGCAAGTTCACCATCTCAGCCCGATATGTCTCCCCTGCCGGAACCAGAGCCTGAGCAGCATCGTAGTGCGCCAGACCACCATCCACGGGGTCGGGTGTCATCTTTCGTTCCTGTCCATAGAGATGTACCTGAACTGGCGTTGGCCCCTGGTAAGATAACCACAGCGGATCATGACCATTATTCAGGGTGTACCGTTGTGTGCCTTCTTCGCCTCTGACTGCCTCAAGTAATTGCTCACCGTACACAGTTCTCACGGTAATGGTGTACGAGTTGATTGCCTCAATCTCCAGCGCAGTCCACTCAGTCAAAGATTGATCTGTCACGCCGGTGGCTACTATATGATCACTCTCTGTGGTGGCAGGATCGAGATCCCAAACAATTGGAACCTCTATTTCGCCGGGGCCTTCGCTCACGACAATAGCGGCCGCTTGCCCCCTGGAAACAATAGTCATCACCACAGCCAGTAGTACAATCAATGTCACTCTCGCTCGTATCATCATCACGGTTCTCCTTTATCGCTCATACCCGCGCAGCACAAGTGGCAGGTAAATGATCTGTCTACCAACTGCCAGCGCGTCGGGAACATCTATAGTGCCTAGTGACCAACCAGGTTCTGTTTCCACTGCAACTTGGTGAAGGTCTCCATCCATCACTGTTACAACGACAGTGGCGTAGCAGGACTCACCCACTGACACATCCTCAACTTGCCAGATTAGGGCATTGTCCTGTATCCAGGCATCGCCCCTCGATACTACCACCGGCGCTGCACCAGCCGACCACGACAACTGCGCCACGAACAGTCCAACACGGTTGCCGTTGTTAGTCACCTTCAGCGTGTAAGTAACTACGCCAATGCCTTGTTCCACATCGCCATGGATGTCGAAGCGCGGTCCAACAACAACGATTTGACCACTGTACCCTTGCGCTCCTTCGACCTCCACCGGCAGCGAAGCTGTGTCCGCGTTAGGGAACGCGCTCCAACCTGGTACTGTGAACGTGGTCTCCTGCTCCCACAGCTCTCGCGCAGTCATATCGCGCAGATAAGAATGTTCTTCGTTGCCCAACGCGACCCGCAGCGCGACCGCTGGCGCTGGTGTGTCTGAAACATTACGCATCCGCGACTGTACAGCAGCCTGCTCCTCAGGATGAACCTGGGCAGGATGCTCCACTGATTCTAGCGACAGCCACGACGAATCAATAACGTGGACAGTAGCGGTGGAGGTTGCGGTCAGCACAGATACTGTGACGTCGTTTTCGCCCGGTGAGCCATACACCAGCGGCAAGTCGTAGGTCTTGCTTTCGCCGGCAGGTACGGAGACCAGACGAGACGCATTACCAGATCCCACTACCCACCCAGCGTCATATCCATCCGGCGAGTATCCACCAGGGAACCCGGCCGCCACCTGAGTGGATATCTCCGTTTGTCCCAGGTTACGCAGCGACACGGAGAAATGCACGATTTTTCCGGCGCTCACTGTCTGCTCGCCGGGAGAAATTTCTAGCGCCGCTTGGTCAGTCACCGAAGTTGGGGCCAATGGGTCAGTGCCGTGTTGCACCTCCCACCCATCGTCCAGGCCATCACCATCGCTGTCGGGATTTGTGGGGTCGGTGTCATATGTATGCACCTCATCACCATCGCTCAGACCATCGTTGTCGCTATCTGGGTCTTGCGGGTCAGTGTTAGTCTGGCATTCCTCTGCATTAGTCAAGCCATCGTTATCGTTGTCGCCTTCTGCGTCGGCAGCCGACTGCCAATCCAGCCCATGCGCCGCCTCCCACAGATCCGGCATGCCGTCTGCATCATAGTCAGTTACAATTTGCACAACGTCCTCGTCGTAACCATTGTTGCCGACCGTATCCCACGCCTCCACACGCAACACTATTGTGCCCGTCACTGGCGCGAAAAAGACCTTTGCATCGCCTGCAGCATCATCTCCCTGCTGTTTTTCACTTCCATCTACGAGAAAGCGCCAACTCGCGCCAGCATCCACGGCCCATACAGCATCAAATGAGCCTGCCGCAACCGACACGCGCTCCGGCGCAGACAGATCTACTATCGGCGCTGAAACATCGTACACGACACAACTATCCAAGTGAACAGTGTTGCCCGCTTCGTCAGTCGCCACCAACCGGACGGTGTACTCACCCTCGTCCTCGAACGTCAATTCACAGGCATTCAGGTCAGTACAACGATCGACCTCGACGCCATCCCTGAGCAATGCCACGTATGCTTCAGAGATAACTACGTCGCTGACCATGGCAGTGACGGTGAAAGATGATGAGCAGGTCGTATCTGGCAGATCCCCCATTACTAAACGAGGTGGAACATTGTCGTAGCGCAACGTGTAGACTGTGCGCGTGACAGTATTACCCAGTGCGTCCATGGCCATCACTCGCAGGTATACCGATGTCTCGCTCTGCCCTTGAACAGTGACGACTCCATCCCCTGGCAGTGCAATGGATGGAACACACATCATGCTGCCTGAGCAGTACCAGGCAGCAGCCACACCACTGCCACCATCTGAGACGTCGAGATGCACTGCTGCG
>QMOE01000349.1 GCA_003648125.1 Chloroflexota bacterium | reverse complement strand
CCCTTCTCGACCGGCTGGTTCGCCGTGCCGACCATGTCCTTCCTGTGGTATGGCTTGGGGATGCGGCTGTTCGGCGAGACCGTGGCCGGTCTGCGAGCTGCCTCTGCGCTGATCGGTACACTCACAGTGCTGACCACCTTTCTGCTGGCGCGGGAACTGTGGGGCCGGCGGGTGGGATGGCTGGCCGCGATACTGCTCGCTTGCTCCCACTATCACATCCACTTTAGCCGCCTCGGCTCCAATCAGATCGCGGATGGGCTGTTCATCACACTGGCCCTGTGGCTGCTCGCGCGCGGCCTGCGTTTCCGGAAACCGCTTTACTTTGCTCTATCCGGCGCGGTGGCGGGGCTGGGTTGGTACGGCTACTTTGGGGCGCGGCTGATCGGCATCATCCTGGCGCTCTACCTGGCCTGGCGATGGGCGGCCGGATACCGCTTTTTTGCCCGTTATGGGCAATTGCTGCTACTCCTGCTGGTTGCCGCGCTGATCGTCGCCGCGCCGCTTTTGCTCCACTTTGCCCAATACCCGGATAAGATGACCTCCCGGCTCCAGCAGGTCAGCATCTTTGCCTCCGGCTGGCTGGAGCGGGAGCAAGAGATCACCGGTCGCAGCGCCGCCAGCTTGCTCCTGGAACAGTTCTGGAAATCCATCTCCGCCTTCAACTATACCCTGGACCCCACCTTTTGGTATCGCCCCTCGATCCCTCTGCTCGACTTTGTCAGCGGGGCGCTGTTCCTGTTGGGGCTGGCGTGGGTGACGGCTAAATATCGTTGGCCGTCCAATGGATTGTTACTCGTCTGGTTCTGGGCGGCCCTGATCCTGGGCTGGGTGCTGACCGAGAACCCGCCCAGCAGTATGCGTATGACCGGCATCGCCCCCGTCCTCTCAATCCTCGTCGCCCTGGGCCTGAACTGGCTGGCGCGCATCACGCCTCACGCATCACGTTTGACGTTTCACGCCTCACTCATCTTGATCGCCATCCTCAACCTCTACTACTACTTTGCCATCTACACCCCCACCCGCGTCTACGGCAATCCAACCGCCGAGATCGCCACCGAATTAGGCCACTATCTGGCGCTGCAAGACGACGATTACGTAGTATACTTTCACGCGCAGCCGGTGATGTATTGGGACTTTGGCGCACTGCGCTTTATAGCGCGGAACGTCGAGGGGGAGGACGTTCGGGAAGGAGATTGCGCCGAGCCTGACCCTGTGCACGGTGCGCGATTCGTCTTTCTCCCGCGCCGATTTGACGAGCTAGAGACTATCCGCGAGGAGTATCCAGGCGGCCTGGAGACCCCCGTCTATTCCAGCGCCGACAATCGCTTGCTGTACATATTGTACGAGGTTGATAGGAGGTAGGATGCAAGAGGCAGGAGGCAAGAGTTCGCGCATCACGCATCACGCATCGTTTATCATCCTTACCGCAATTCTGTTCGTGGCGGCCTACTTGCGCTTTACCAACCTGCACTGGGACGAGGGGCTGTGGATTCACCCCGACGAGGCGCACATGCAAAACACGCTGGGGGCCATCCACACGCCGGATAACCTGTCCCTCTATTTTGACACACACAACTCGCCCCTCAACGTGCGCAATAACCAGGACCGGCGGTACAGCTACGGCACCCTCCCGCTCTTTTTGACGCGCATAACTACAGAATGGCTCGACCGGGCCTGTGACGAACCCCCTGACATCTTGAGCGTAGCCATAGCGTCGCTGTTCGTGGGGCCGCCCGATGCGGACTCGACCATCCTGTGCCATCCCGGCACGTTCACGGGCGGGCGCAGCAAACAAGTGGGACGCGCCCTCTCGGGCTTGGCCGACCTGGGTACTCTGCTGCTCATCTATCTGATTGGGCGGCGGCTGTACGCTGAATCTGTAGGGCTGCTGGCGGCAGGCCTGGGCGCGCTGACAGCCTTCTCTATCCAACAGGCCCACTTTTTCACCGTGGATAGTATGGCCTGCTTTTTTACCATACTGACCGTTTACTTTTCGGTCCGCGCCGGCCAATCGGGAAGCTGGGCCAGTTTTGCGCTGGCGGGCCTGGCGACCGGTTTGGCTGCCGCCTGCAAAGTCAGCGCGGCGCCCGCCGCCCTCCTCGTCGTTCTGGCTGCCGTGTGGCGATGGACGCAGCCGCTCCCCCGCTCCCTTGCTCCCCTGCTCCTCCGCCTTTCCCTTGCCGCTCTCCTCGCCATCATCGCCTTCCGCATCGCCCAACCCTATGCCTTTGAGGGGCCGGGCTTTTTCGGCCTGCGTCCCAGCCCAGAGTGGTTCGAGCGATTGGGCCAAATCGCCCACGAGCAGAGCGGCGAGGTGGACTTTCCCTCTGGCCGGCAGTGGACGAACCGCGCAGCTATTCTATTTCCGTTAAAAGACATCCTGTTCTGGGGCATGGGATTGCCCCTGGGACTGGCCGCCTGCGCCGGTTGGGCGCTGGCGGGGATCGAACTGTGGCGCGGAAAACGCGCTCATTTGATTCTGTGGGGTTGGGGAACGCTCCTGTTTCTGTATCACGGTACCCGCTGGGTCAAGACCATGCGCACCTTTCTCCCGCTGTATCCCATACTCGCCATTCTGGCCGCATACTTCCTGGTTCGCCTGTGCCGCGCGCCCTCTCGCCGCTGGCGCGGCATTGGCCTTGCTCTCACAACCAGCGTCGTCATCGGCGCGGCTCTGTGGGCCGGCGCGGTCTTTTCCATCTACCTGCGACCTCACACGCGCTTGATTTCCTCGCGCTGGATAATCGCCAATATCCCGCCTGGCTCTACACTGGCTAACGAGCACTGGGACTGGGGGCCACCGCTGCGAGTGGACGGTCTCGACCCCATGGGAGGGATGTTCGACGGATTCGAGATGCAGCTCTACAACGAGGACGACGAGAACAAACGCGCGCAGTTGTTCGACTGGCTCGACCGGGCCGACTATATCATCATCGGCAGCAACCGGCTCTATGCCTCCATCTCCCGCCTGCCGGCCCGCTACCCACTGACGACCGAGTACTATCGCGCCCTCTTTGCCGGAGAACTGGGCTTTGATCTGCTGGCCGATTTCAGCTCCTACCCGGCGCTGGGGCCGTTCCAGTTCCCGGACCAGGAAGAGCCTTACCCACTGATTGACGCAAACTACACGTACCAAACCTCCTCCTGCCCCTTGCCTCTTGCCTCTTGCTCCCTGCCGCCGGCCGACGAAGCCTTTAGCGTCTATGACCATCCCCGCGTGCTGATTTTCCGCAAGACGGACGAGTACTCCCGCCAACTCGTGGAGCATGTGCTGGGCGGAATTGACGTAGAGCGGGCACTGCGCGGCCTCACCCCCATCGCGGCCAGCGCTGCCCCAAGCGCGTTGGAATTTGACCCCCAGACCTGGGCCGACCAGCAGGCCGGGGGAACCTGGGTAGGGATGTTTGATCGCTCAAGTCTCCTCAACCGCCATCCGGCGCTGGCGGCCATCGCCTGGTGGATCGTCGTCACCGTGCTGGGCTGGCTGGCATTTCCGCTCCTGTTCGCCGCGCTCCCCCGCCTGCGCGACCGGGGCTATGGACTGGCGCGGGTACTGGGATTGCTGCTGCTGGCCTATCTCACCTGGCTGGCGGCCAGCCTGCGTGTCCTGCCAAACACGCGCGGCACGATTCTGCGGATGGCGCTCCTGCTGGCGCTGGTCGGCGGCGGGATAGGATGGTTCCAGAGAGAGAAATTGCGCCGCTTTCTGCTAGTCCGCTGGCGGCTGATCTTGCTGATCGAGGGACTGTTCGCCCTGCTCTACGTGGCCTGGATCGGCGTGCGGCTCTTGCAGCCCGACCTGTGGCACCCCGTCGTCGGCGGCGAAAAACCGATGGACTTTGCCTACCTCAACGCGGTGATGGAATCCACCTGGTTCCCGCCCTACAACCCCTGGTTCTCCGGCT
>QMOE01000348.1 GCA_003648125.1 Chloroflexota bacterium | reverse complement strand
GCGCCGATCCAGGCCCCATCCTCCACGACGATCCCCTGGGCAGAGATGCCCTGCTGGATGACGGGCCGGGAAGGATCATCGAACAGGTGGTTCACTGCCAATACCTGGACGCCGGGGGCCAGCAAGACCGAGTCGCCGATGCGCACACCGCCCTGCCCACGAATCACGCAGCGCTCGCCGATGTAGCTGTTGCGCCCGATCCAGATGCCGGCGTTGGGCAAATCTCGAAAGTTGTATACGTGTAACACACTGCCGTGCATCACAAAGGTCTCAGCGCCGATAAAGATACCCTGGGGGCAAGCGTGGAGATAGACGGAGTGATCCAAATAGGCCCGCCGCCCCAGGTGGATATTGGCCGGCTGGCACAGACGGACGTGGTCTTCCACGAGAGGGGGGCCATCACTGCGCAAAATCAGCCGGTAGGCCAGGGCGCGCAGGCCAATGCCGACCAGGCTGGGGACACCCTGAAGGAAAAAGAAAATGGTCTGCTCCAGGATGTAACGGCCTGGGCCGGTGGACTGGGCCTCCACGTAATAGCGCAGAGGCCCTCGTTTGGCAGCCGCCTCGGCCGCATCGGGCCGGCGCGAGACGACGCGATCTCTACCGGCACTCAATGACCATTCTCCCGCTGTAAAATAGAGTTCACCGCCGTCCCCAGGGTTCGTCTCACTGCAAAGTCCAGCTTACTATGAGCCAGGCAGGGCATCAATTGCCGCCGCCCCCGGCCAGTGAGTACCAGGTAGCGGCGGCATCCCACCGCCCGGGCGGCCTGCATATCCGTCTCCGCATCTCCAATGAGGTAGGATTGGGAAAGATCCAGCCCCAGGGCCTCTGCTGCCGTCAACAACATTCCGGGCTGAGGTTTGCGACAGGTACAGTTCTCGTCGGGGCGATGGGGGCAATACGTCACCCGGTCTACTCTCCCGCCCGCCGCCTCAATAGCTAACACCATGCGGGCATTGATGTCCTCGACGACCTCTACGGGAACAATACCCCGGTTGATGGCCGACTGGTTGGTGATGACGACGATGTACAGATCAGTGCAAGCCAGTTGGGCCAGGGCCTCTAGCGCGCCGGGAAGAAAGACAAATTCATCCCAGCTTTTGACATAGTCACTTCGATTGCGGCAGATTACCCCATCGCGGTCAATAAAGACAGCTCGATGCATCTACGCACCCTTGACAATACCAGTCTCGCCCCACGCACGGGGTACCTCGACGGGCTGCCGCTCTCGCTGCCAGCCAGATGTATCCAGCATCAACGAAACAGGCGGCTCAATTCGTGTCATCCGCTCCCGGAGCGCCGTGCAGATCGAGTGACACAGCATCAAATGCACGTCCTCAACCTGCTCCATACAATGATTCGGTACCACCACGGACACATCCACCAAATCGCTCAACCGCCCGCCACCAAAGCCGGAAAATCCAACCGTGATGCCTCCCATCTGGCGGGCCAGTTCCACAGCGCGCAAGACGTTGGGAGAATTTCCGCTGCCGCTGAAGGCAACCACCACATCCCCACGTTCCATAAAGCCACGCAGTTGCTCGGCGAATACATCATCGTAGGATAGGTCGTTGCTCAAAGCGGTCATCTGCGGCACGTTATCCGTCAGCGCCACAACCCGAAAGCGCGGACGGTTGGGAGTGATGGTGCCTTTAGCCAAATCGCACTTGAAATGAGAGGCCGTGGAGGCACTCCCGCCGTTGCCCAGCGTGAAAATCGTGGTTCCCACGTAATTGGCGCTCAGAAGCACATCCACCACCTCGCTGATGTGCTGTACTGGCAACGCGGCAAGAGTAGCCCGCACCTCTTTTAAATATCGTTGAATGTCCTTCAAGTTTTTCTCCTTACCTATACGAAAAGGTAACTGCTCAGGCATATCCAGGAAGTGGCAGGCTCGCCCTCAGAATGGCCTCGCTAGTGTCATTGCGAGCGTAGCGAAGCAATCTCCCGCTTTCAAATGCAAGCAGCGTGGTAATTGCTTCGTCGCTGCCGCTCCTCGCAATGACAGGCTGAGCAGTTACACGAAAAGTCTAGTACGCCCCTTGCCCCTTCAACACTGCCCAGACAGTATTGAATACCAACTTTAGATCTTGCCAGACGGTATAATTACGAATGTACTGCATGTCCATTCGCACTCGCTCATCGTAAGTCAAGTCAGAGCGCCCGCTGACCTGCCACAGGCCAGTCAGTCCCGGTTTAACCGTCAACAGATTGTGCTGCCAGCGATGAAAGTGTCTCAACTCCGCCGGAGTGATCATCCGTGGCCCGACCAGGCTCATCTGCCCTTTCAACACGTTGAACAGTTGTGGTAGTTCGTCCAGGCTGTAGCGGCGCAAGAACTGCCCCAGCCGAGTGATCCGGGGGTCGTGCTCAAGCTTTCCCGTGCGTTCCCACTCCTCTTTCAACTTGGGATGTGTATCTAAATAGGTATCGGCGTTGGGGATCATGGTGCGAAATTTGTAAGCATCGAACCTCCGCCCATGTAAGCCCACCACCCGCCGACGGTGCAAGATCGGCCCTGGAGAATCTAACCAAATCGCCAGAGCAACAAAGGGAAATGCGAGGCTCAGCACGGCGCAACCCACTATCGCCCCGGTATAGTCCAGTATCGTCTTTAGCAGCGCGTCCATCCCGATGATGCGAGTGCGGTCGAGAATCAACATTGGGATAAAGCCCATCTCCCTCACTTGGGCACCAGTGGTGAATAGCTCGTAAAGGCCAGAGGAGAGACAAATGCGCACCCGCTCGTCCGTCCCCCAGTTCCGATAAATATCCAGCAACTCCTCCCGTCGCAGAGCAGTGGGAATGACGATGAGATCGTCCACGTTCAAGCTCCGAATGAGGCTGCCCAGTCTGTCAAGTCCGCTCAACACAGGCACTCCTTCCACTTTGCTAGTGCCCTGGTATTGCGCCGGTTCCACAAAGCCCACTACCTCCACCCCTGCGCTTGACGAGTCTCGTAGCTGGTCTACCACCGCCCGCCCCTCTTCATTGGCCCCCACAACTAGTGCCCGGCGGGCGAACAGTCCCCGTCGTCGCAAGTGATAGATCAAGCGCCGATAACTGAACCGAGTCAAAGATACACTGGTGATGGAGAAGAGCCAGACCATCGCCAGCCAGCCTCGGGAGATGTCGTACTCGACACGCCGATCCAGGAAACTGTAAAAGATTAGCCCAACCAGGCCAGCAGTACAGGCGTTGATTACGTTGACATATTCTCGCGTGCCGCCAAAAAGGCGATCTGGGTGATATAACAAATTCAAGCCAAAAATGAGCAGCCACATCGGAATAGCGATCAAGACAAGGCGGGTGTAAAAGTCTTCCACAGCAGGTCCGGAGGGGCCGCTGTACCCTAGTAATTGGAAACGCAGCCAGTAGGCCGCTATCATGCTGAAAGCAATACAAACTGCATCCAACAGAGATAACGGGAACACTGCCCAGAACATAGAGAAGCGATGTTTAGGCCAGACACGCCGGCGCAGGGTGGAAAAAGGTGGGACCTCTACCATCGGTGAAAAGGTTTGCCGCTGATTGATTCTAGATACCAAACTTTCAAGCCTCCACTTGGATGAGCACACACCACAAGAAAGTCATCAATTAGATGACCGACAGTGTCATTTATTGTAAAAGGCAATCGTCAGAGACAGGTAACCAAGACCTTGAAAACTAACTAGAAATTCACTACCGGACACTTTTTCAAAGAGGCCAAAATCAGTTACACAGAGAGCGCAGAGAAGGCACAGAGAGATACCTGTCTGCCGACAGGCACTGAGATGTTGAAATTTGGATGATCTAACAAAAGAGTCGCTTCGTACTAGCAGATTCCTGCAAAGAATTTCTGTGCCTGCCTGTCGGCAGACAGGCGTCTCTGTGAATCCTCCGTGAATCTCTGTGTAACAGAAACTTG
>QMOE01000347.1 GCA_003648125.1 Chloroflexota bacterium | reverse complement strand
CTGCTCCCTCACATTGCTCAGAAGGATGACATTGACCAGATCTCGACGCGCGGTTACGCGATGGGCTACGTGGGCGGCGGCATCCTGCTGATCATCAATGTGCTGTGGTATATGAAGCCGGAATGGTTCTTTATGCCCGGCGCGGGCTTTGCACTGCGCGCCTCCTTTTTTAGCGTGGCAGTCTGGTGGGCGATTTTTACCATTCCCTTACTCCGCAACGTGCCCGAGCCGCCGGCAGCGCGCACCGGGCAAGAGGGCGTGAGCACCCTGCGGGCCGGCTTTGGGCGACTGGGCCACACCTTTCGCCAGATCGCGCGGTACAAGCAATTGTTGCTGTTCCTTGTCGCCTTTTGGATCTATAATGACGGCATCGGCACGATCATCAAAATGGCGACCGCCTACGGCGACGAGATCGGCATTGGCGTGACCGACATGACCATCGCATTGGTCATCACCCAGTTCGTGGGCATTCCCTTCTCGTTCGGGTTCGGCTGGCTGGCCCGGCGACTGGGCACGAAACGTTCGATCCTCCTGGGGATAGGTGTCTACATGCTCATATCGGTCGCCGGGTACTTTATGCAAACGGCGACTCATTTCTATATCCTGGCTTTCACAGTGGGAATGGTGCAGGGCGGCACGCAGGCGCTCAGCCGCTCGCTCTATGGCACGATGGTCCCCAAGAATCAATCCGCCGAGTTTTTTGGCTTTTTCAGCACCAGCTCAAAATTCGCCGGAATCGCCGGGCCGTTGCTATTCGGCGTGGTCAGCCAGGTGGCCGGAGGCAGCCGCATGAGCATCGTCTCGCTGATCATCTTTTTCATCGTCGGCGGATTCCTGCTCACGCGCGTGGATGAGCAAGAGGGCATCCGCGTGGCGCAAGAGGAGAATCGGGTAGCAGGACTGGCGTAGGAGGAATTTCCATGTTCAAACCAAATAAACGCACCATCACTTGGCTATGCTGCGTCGGCGTGGTTCTATTGATCAGCGCAGCGGCCTGCACACAGACCCAATCAACAGATAAGGAGACATCCACAATGCCGACAAATCCAACAGACCGCAGCAACATGTACAGCGCGCCGCCGGCGATGCAGATTGACCCCGGCAAGAGCTACATCGCCACCATCTCGACGGCCAAAGGAGACATCGTCGTTCAACTCGATGCCTCCGCCGCCCCGCAGACCGTCAATAACTTTGTCTTCCTGGCGCAGGAGGGCTTTTACGACGGGCTGACGTTCCACCGCGTTGAGCCTGGCTTTGTCATCCAGGGGGGCGATCCGCTCGGCAGCGGCGGCGGCGGCCCCGGCTACACAGTCCCGGCCGAGATTCAGTTGCCCCATCCCGAAGGGGCTATCGCTATGGCCCGCAGAAGTGATCAGGTGAACCCAGAGCGCGCCTCCAGCGGCAGCCAGTTCTACATCACCCTGGCCCCGACCCCCTTCCTGGACGGCGCATACACCGCCTTCGGCCAGGTGACCGGGGGGATGAGCGTCGTCCGCTCCATTGTCGTTGGCGACGTAATCGAAAAGATCACCATCGCCGCAGAATAGCAGGCAGTGGCCGCGCTGGCGGCTCATCCTGGCGCTGATATTGATCCTCGTGTTATCGGTCATCATCCTGACCGCCACAGTGACTTTCTGCGCCAGTTTCCGGGTCGTCGCGCCGGGCAGTACGCTGCCAGGGAGGTTTGATAGTGGCGGGTGAAACAATTCTGGTCGTGGACGACGAAACTAACATCATCGAACTGGCGGCGCTCTACCTGAAACAGGAGGGATTCCGCGTACAATCGGCCCACGACGGGGCCAAAGCGCTAGAGATGATCGCCCAGCAACCCCCGGCGCTGATGGTGCTTGACCTGATGCTGCCGCAGGTGGACGGCTGGGAAGTCTGCCGCCGTGTACGTGCCGGCTCCGCCGCGCCCGACCTGCCCATCGTCATGCTCACCGCCCGCGACGACGACGTGGACAAGATCGTGGGGTTAGAGCTGGGGGCCGACGACTACCTGACCAAGCCTTTCAACCCTCGCGAACTGGTCGCCCGCGTCAAAGCCATCCTGCGCCGCGCCCAACGGGTCACCCGCGCCACAACTCCCACCCACGTGGGCGACGTCACCATAGACCCGGCCCGCCACCAGGTCACAATTGGAGGGCGGGCGGTGGAATTGCGGCGCAAAGAATTTGATCTGCTGCTGGCGCTGGTCGAGCATCGCGGCCTCGTCCTCAGCCGCGAGCAACTGCTCAACCTGGTGTGGGGTTACGATTTCTATGGTGAGACGCGCACGGTGGACGTCCACATCGCTCACCTGCGCAAGAAACTGATCGGCTCCAGCGTCGAGATTGAGACGGTGCTGGGAGTGGGATATAAACTCGTGACGTGAAAGTATCTTCTCAAAAAGTTGGGGCATTTGTAGGCCGGATTGGTAATCCGGCTGGTCGGAATACCATTCCGACCTACATTCCCCCGGATTATTGAGATGATACACGTGAAACGTAAAATGGAAACGTGAATTAGTATGTTCCATTCCCTAAACTCTCGCTTACTCCTTTCCTACGTTGTCGTCATCCTCGTCTGCCTGGCCCTGGTGGGGCTGGGACTGTTGCTATTCGTGCGAGCCAGCCCCTTGTGGACCAGCGCGGCATTCCTGCGGCTGGAGGCGGCGGCCCAGGCGACGCTGCCCATCCTCCAGCGAGCAGACCAGTCAGAGCGCCTCCCTGATTTGTTGGCCCAGGCGGCTGAGGATCAACAAGTGCGCATACTGCTGCTGAACAGAGCAGGAATGATCCGGTTCGATAGCGAGGGGACGTGGGAGGGGGAACAGCTGGATGAGACACCCCACTCGCCGGTCGTGCGAGGTCACATCCGGGGCACACTCGCCGCCCCGACCGGCGGTCGTTGGACTTTTGTCGGTCAGACACTGCCCACGTCAGGCGGGGAGCGTCAGGTGGTGCTTTTTGTCTCCCCCCAGTCTCATCTGTTGATGCTGGCCTGGTTCGCCGAAAACCTCTTGCCCCCGCTGATACAGGCCGGGGCGGTGGCGCTGGTGTTTTCCATCCTGCTGGCGCTCCTCGTTAGTCGCTCAGTCGCCGCGCCGCTGCGAAGGGTAGCCGGGGCGGCAGAGTCAATCGCCCGAGGTGAGATAGACACGCGCGCGCCGGTCTCCGGCCCGACCGAGGTGCGCGGCCTGGCTCGTTCATTCAACACGATGGCCGACCAAGTCGAGGCTGCTCAACGATCGCAGCGCGACTTTGTAGCCAACGTCTCCCTCGAGCTCAAGACCCCCCTCACCTCCAGCCAGGGATTCTCTCAAGCGCTACTTGATGGCACAGCGCAGGCGCCCGAGGCAGCAGGACGCGCCGCCCGCATCATCCACGAGGAAGCGGAACGCATGCGCCGCTTAGTAGATGGATTGCTCGTCCTGGCCCGCTTCGACGCCGGGCAAATGGTGCTGGCACGCAACCCGGTGGAACTCGGCCCACTGCTACGGGGATGCGTCGAGAAACTGGCCCCCCAGGCGCAGGCGGCGAATGTGGCCGTGGAATTGCACGTTGCCGAGAAACTGCTCGTCACCGGCGACGGCGACCGGCTGGCGCAGGTCTTTGCCAACCTGCTGGATAACTCTGTCGCGCACACGCCCGCTGGGGGCAAAGTATCCGTTGCGACACAGCGCGTGGAAGGAGAGCGCACCGTCGAGGTGACAGTCAGCGACACCGGCGCGGGCATCCCGGCCGAATCGCTCTCTCGCGTATTTGAGCGATTTTACCAGGTGGATAAATCTCGCCAGCGCGGCCGGGGTGCTGGATTGGGGCTGGCAATCACGAAGGAAATCATCGAGGCCCACTCTGGCACCATCATCGCCGAGAGTGTGATGGGGCTGGGCACCAAGTTCACCGTGCGGCTCCCGCTGGGCGGGGGAGCGGGCGCGCCGGCCTAGCTCTTTT
>QMOE01000346.1 GCA_003648125.1 Chloroflexota bacterium | reverse complement strand
GCGGGCGTAGTTCAGTTGGTAGAACACCTCCTTGCCAAGGAGAAGGTCACGAGTTCGAGTCTCGTCGCCCGCTCTGTTTCCGAAACGTTGTGACCAAGAGGGGAAAGCAGGGTATGCGATTCCAGCCTCTTGGTCTTTTTTTTTCTTTATACCTCGCCGCTAGCGTGTGGCGGTGGATGTGGTATAATCTAATGCGTAATGCGTAAGAGCGAAGAAGGCGATGCTTGATCTGAATATTCCTTTCATCCGATGTATTTTTCTGGCAATGGCGGCGCTGATAATGCTGCCGGCCTGCGGCGAGGTAATCACCCCACAGCCAACCGTCGTCACGCCGTCCACGATTGCCAACGCACCAACTCCTGCACCGGCAGCGTCCACACCCACGCTCTTCCCAACTGCAACGGCGCCGCTCCTCCCACTGGCTGCCACTGCGACACCGACCATCACTCCTACGCCCGTCACTCACGTCGTCCAGGAAGGGGAGACGCTGTTGAGCATTGCTTACGAGTACGGGGTGAGCCTGCAGGCGCTCCAGGCGGTCAACGGTATCGAGAACCCCCTGTTGCTGCAGATCGGTCAGGAACTCGTCATCCCCATCGGCGAGGAAACGACCGAAACCACACCCGGACTGCTATTGCCCACTCCCACGCCGCTGCCATTTAGCGTGCAAGCCGTCGCCTTTTACGAAACGCCTGTCGGCGGTCTGGAATGTCTGGGTGAGATAACCAACACCACCGCTCTCACTTTGACCAATGTGCTGGTGCGCGTCACCCTCCACGACGGCACGGGGGCCGCGCTGATATCCGGAGATGCTTTTGCGGCAGCGGACCTGATCCCGTCTGGCAGCCGCTCCCCGTTCCGCATTCTGTTCACAGCCCCGCCCGCAACCTGGGCCAGCCCACAGGTGACGATCATCCGCGGCGAGGCGGCCGGAGCAATAGCCGCCGCCTACGTGCCAATCACCGTGACCGAGGTAGAGGGCCACCCTGCCGATTCACAGTTCCAGGTGAGCGGCATAGTGCGGAATGACAGCGCAGAGCAGACCGCCGGTGACGTGAACGTCATCGTGACGACCTACGACGCCCAGGGACGAGTCACCGGATTCCGACAAGGGACAGTAGAGAGCGAGGGCCCGCTTGCGCCCGGTGCGACAGCGCCGTTCACCCTGTTGCTCACCTACCACGGTGACGCCCCCACCGATTTCAACGTCATCGCGCAGAGCCGCATCCCGGCTGAATAAACCCCAGTGGGAGGATATCTGTGCTGTACCGCATCTTGCGCGCTGTCGTCAACCTCATCTTGGGCCTGATTTCCCGTCGGGAGTGCATCGGGCTGGATAACTTTCCCGAACCACCGTACATCATGGTGACCAATCACCTGGCCACTTTCGATTCCCCATTGCTGATGACCGTATGCCCGCACACGGCCCGTGCCTTTGCCGCAGCCAAATACAGGCGCCACCCATTCTATGCCCCTCTGCTAACAGCAGTGGGTTCAATATGGGTGCGGCGGGGCGAGGTGGATCGCAATGCGTTGCAGGAAGCATTAGATGTGCTAGAGCGCGGGGAGGTGCTGGGAATGGCCCCGGAGGGCACCCGCGCCCGCGGCACCTACGCACTGCAGAAAGGCAAAACTGGCGTAGCCTACCTGGCCACTCGCGCTGACGTGCCCATCGTGCCGGTGGGACTGACCGGCACCGAGCAGATCAAGCACAACCTGCCCCGACTGCGTCGCACCCATCTTTGCGTCGTTGTCGGCGAGCCCTTCCGTCTGCCCGAGAGCGGCCGGGTGCGCAGCCAGAAATTGCGCGAGTACACCGACCTCATCATGCACCGCATCGCCGAACTATTGCCGTAGGAGTATCGAGGGGTGTACGGTTGATAAAGTGGCTCTCTGCCCTGCGAGTTGCTTTAGCACACGACGGCGCTACACCTCGAGCAACTTTCTCCTCTTCACAAACGATTCCCAACCGCTCCAGTTCCCCCAACACCGGTTCATAGATCTCTGGCAACACCGGGATGTGAACGCCGGTCAGGTTGATTTCTCCCTCCAGGATCATGCGAGTGTCAGACCGGCCTGGGGTACATCGAACTTTTCGTCGGCCATGTGGAATTTTAGGGCCCAAATCACCAAAGGATAGGTCCTGATTGGCCGACAAATTTAACATTCCAGAGCGAGCGGTAGCCCGGCGTGTCAAGCCCCGTCTGTCCTTTCCAGATGCTCAAGGCCTGCCATTGGCAACGCGGGTATCATACACCACGGCTCTGGCTGTGTCAAGTTTCCACTTCCTAATTCTCCTGCCTCCCTCTCTGGGGACGAGGAAGGGAATTTATGGCAGAAATTCCTCCAGGTAGCGATAATCGGGCGTCAGTTCCCCCTGGTAGACGATGACCGCCCGCTTTATTTCTGGCGGCAGGGCCAGTTTCTCAAAGGGCACGCTGTAGTCGGCCCGGGCGATGGCGGGGATGTACTGCATCAACACGTCGCCAAAATATTCCGATGCCTCGCGGGGCAACTCGCTGGGCAGGATGTCCACCGCCAGCACCACCGGCCCCCGGCCCTCGAACCCGTCAACGGCGCGGTCCTCGAAGGGGTCGTAGACGTAGACGGGATCGCCAGGCTCGGTGCACTTGACCGTGCTCTCAATGGCCCCCTCAATGTCGCAACTGATGTCGCCGATGACGTGCAGGCGCGGCGGCTCTGTTTCCCCATACAGTTGTTTCACGTCAGCCTTCGTCACCAGCCGGGGGTACTTGGGCTCCCAGTAGGTGCAGTTGACCAACAGCGTCAGGTGGGGCAGGTAGGCGTTGAACACGGGACGGTATTTCTCGGGATGGTCGTAATAGTCTTGCAGTTCGAAGCGGGCATCCGGGGGGACAGGCTCGACCGTGTGCTTCTCCTTGAACACCACCTTGTAGACCACGTCGCGGGCATAGTCGCTGCTCTGGCTCACAGCGGCGACCTCGCGGGGCTCAACCTCCCGCACCGGCAAAAGTTCAATGATCTCGTTGGCTCCGCGAAAGACGTTCCCGTAACCGGCAAAGCCACAGATGAGAGGTGTGATCTGCTCCGGCAGCCCCTCCCGAGCGATGCGCTCCCCGACCGCCGTCACTGCCGCCTTCGCCTCATCCAATCCGTCATAGTAGCGGGTCTGGCGCAGGTCGCTAAAGGGATTGGGGATACCTTCCCAGTCCAATCGTTGCCCCAGGGCCCACAGCGTGTCAATCATCCCCGCCAGCCCGGCGTGGCGGCCGAAAAAGATCAGCCGCCGGCCCTGCTTGTCAGTCGCCTTTTCGTAATCAATCAACTGGCAGCCCAGTTCCAGCAACGCAGAGAGCATTGGCATGTTGTACGGCTGGCCCTTGATAACGTGGGCAAAAAAGACGTAGGTATGGCCCGGCCGGAAAAAGTGGGCCGGGATTTCTTTGACGGCCAAGACGACTGGGCACGGAGAAAGGTCCTCCTCAACCCGGGCGCCGGCCTGGACGAACTCCTCGTCACGGAAGACACGGATCTCTGACGGCTGTACCCAGACTTTGATGTCGTGTTCCTCCTGCAGTTGGCGCACGTGCTCCGGGGTGATGGGCACGCGGCGCTCCCAGATATTCTTGTCCTCACGACGAACTCCGAGATGTACACTCATTTTTCCCCTCCTGGATAGTAGATAAGGCTCTTGTCAGGTCTCGCTGCCGGACACTTTTTGCCAAACGCACTAATTCCGGATGTCGCAACTTGTTGCCCAAACCAACAGCGCAAACCGCATCTTTGTCGGCCAAAAACGCCAACAAGTTAGCGCATCCGTAAAAGTGTCCTGTATCTGCTCAATAAAGTGGGGCAATGTAGCCGAGGTTTCCATACCTCGCGGGCATAACGCGCTATGGAAAGCGCGGCTACGTTAAAAGTGCCCCAGAATATTGAGATGATACAGTGTCCTGT
>QMOE01000345.1 GCA_003648125.1 Chloroflexota bacterium | reverse complement strand
TCGTAGCCGCGATTTCCAAATCGCGCAGGGCGCTCTACGCGGGAAAACAGACGCGATTCAAGTTTGTTTGTCGCACCAGTTTTCGGCACAGAATATAGCTCTGTAAGCACACATCTCCCTATCTCTCTGATTCTCTGTGTAACGACCGTTTGGCTGAGCAGTTACGAACCAGGTATTCCCAGCACAAACTCGGCATGAAGACAAAACGTGGTTTAGTTGAAATCCATATCGCTGCATTCCTTTTTGGCTTTGCAGGTTTGTTTGGAAAGCTCGTCTCCCTCAATCCTGTGGCCATAGTGTGTGGCCGCACTTTCTTTGCTGGGTTGGTGCTCTTTATTAGCTTGTCCTATCTCGGGGATAGTATTGCTGTTCATTCGACGAGAGACTTGGTGACACTTTGCCTTTCCGGATTGGTGTTAGCAGTCCATTGGTTTACCTTCTTCTACTCGATTCAGATTTCGACAGTAGCGATTGGCCTGCTCACGTTTTCGACGTTTCCTTTGTTTGTTACCTTTATGGAGCCGTATTTCTTTGCAGAACAATTGCGACCTTTTGACATTTTTGTTGCCCTGATCGTAGTTGTTGGGCTTGTGTTAGTCATTCCCGAGTTTGATTTTAGTAACAGTGTGACACAGGGAGTATTGTGGGGAGTTCTGGCTGGGTTTACGTTCGCAATTCTATCTCTATTGAATCGCAAGCACGTCCAAACCTACTCACCTCTGGTTGTGGCTTTCTACCAACACGTTTTTGCAGCCATATTTACCTTACCGATATTGGTATTCATGCGGATTTCTCCTACAGCCAAGGATGTTTTTCTATTGGCAATCTTGGGTATCTTTTGCACAGCCCTGGCGCAGACATTGTTCATTGGCAGCCTGGTACACATAAAAGCGCAACTGGCAAGTGTGATTTCGGGTCTGGAACCGGTGTATGGAGTGTTCTTTGCCCTCGTACTATTAGGAGAAGTCCCATCTATGCGGACAATAGTTGGTGGCTGCATAATACTGGGAGCAGTGTTCCTGGCAATGGCGAGCCAGTCGCCAGGAAGCAATATACTCACCAAAAGGTTTTGGCTGGGTTTCATACGTAAAAAGTAATGATGATTGCCATTTTTGCCCGTTTCCGGTATAATCGGTATCAATCTATGCAGAGGTATGCGGAGTGATACACCCGATTTGGAGATTCCACACCTACACGTATTCCGGCGGATTGTAGCGCGGCGGCCAGACGTTTGCGCCGCCTGGTGCTGCGATCCGCATTCCCCAGACCCACGCTTGGTGGGTTTTTTGTTACCCCCAAACATATTCACGAGAAAAGAGGATTCTAATGAGCAAACCCACAATTGACGAACAAGTCGCCATTCTAATGCGCGGCGCGGAATACGGCGACGAGCAAATCAAAGAACATATGCGGGAAGAACTACGCGAGCGATTGATCGAAGCGGCAAAGGCCGACCGTCCGCTGCGCGTCTACTGCGGCTACGACCCCACTGCCCCTGATATTCACCTGGGTCACACCGTCACCATGCGCAAGCTGCGCCAATTTCAGGAACTGGGCCACCACTCTATTTTTCTCATCGGCACGTTCACCGGCCTGGTCGGCGATCCATCCGACAAAGACAAAGCCCGGCCCCGCAACACAGCCGAGAAACTGGCCGAGAACTCGAGCACATACGTTCAACAGGCATTCAGGATTCTTGATCCAGAAAAGACCGAGGTGCTCTACAACGGCGATTGGCTATCACAGTTGAGCTTTGAGGACGTCATTGGCCTGGCGGCCAACTTTACCGTCCAGCAGTTCCTGGCACGGGACAACTTTTCCGGGCGGTACAAAAGGGGCGATCCCATCTGGTTGCACGAGTTCTTTTATTCCCTGATGCAGGGGTACGATGCCGTGGCGGTCGAAACTGATGTACAGTTGGGCGCTACTGAGCAGCTATTCAATCTCCTCGCCGGGCGCAAGCTGCAAGAATCATTTGGGCAAAAGCCGCAAGTCTGCCTCACTTTCCCCATCCTCGTCGGCACCGACGGCAAATTACGTATGTCCAAGAGCCTGGGCAACTATGTCGGCATAGACGAGGCCCCAGAGATAAAGTACGGCAAAACCATGTCCATCCCTGATTCCGCCATGCGCAACTGGTTCGAACTGGTCACCCGCTGGACGCCGGAGCAGATTGACGCATTGCTGGAAGCGGTAGAGCGGGGCGAGTTGCACCCGATGGAAGCCAAGAAAAAGCTGGCCTGGGAAATCACATCCATCTTTGATGGGGACGAGGCCGCCGACGAGGCCGCCGCCTATTTCGAGCGCGTGCATCAGCAGCGCCGGTTGCCAAAAGATATGCCGGATTATCTCCTGACCGGCCCGACCAACGTCGTGGACATCATCCACGAGGCCGGACTGACGCGCAGCAAGAGCGAGGCCCGTCGGCTGGTGCAGCAGGGCGCGGTCAAATTAGACGGCGCGCCTGTGACGACCATTGAGACAGAGATTGAACCCCAAGGCGCAAAAGTATTGCAGGTGGGCAAACGGCGCTTCTTGCGGCTGATGCCGGAAGGCTAGGAGAATTGCGCCACTCGATAGGACACTAGGTTCACCCTCAAGGATGAAAATGTAGGTCACGTTTTTAACGTGACGCCTCTGATCCGTCACGCTGCAAGCGTGACTTACAAAGTCGAGGCTATTTTCGGCATAGACACATCACGTTAGAGTTGCCCGATTCGTAAAAACGGTGTAGAATACCCCCTGTGGTAAAGTCGCTCTTTTTATAGCATCTCAAACACGCGAGATAGATTCAAGGAGGACATTGCGTCAATGACCAAAAAACCCCGCCTGCCACAAGTACCCCCTGAACTCCAGAGCAGCGTGCGTCTCATGCCCTGGGACCGCATCTACAATTGGAGCCGTCAAAGATCAGTGTGGCCTATGACCTTTGGTCTGGCCTGCTGCGCCTTCGAGATGATCGCTGGAGCCGCCTCTCGCTTCGACATTGCGCGTTTCGGCATGGAGATTATGCGCCCCAGCCCCCGCCAGGCAGACCTGCTGATCGTCAGTGGCACGATCACCAAAAAGATGGCTCCCCAGATCGTCCGCCTCTACAACCAGATACCCGAGCCTAAATACGTCCTGGCGATGGGCGCCTGCGCCATCTCCGGGGGGCCGTTCAAAGAGGGATATAACGTCGTCTCAGGTGTGGATAAATTCCTCCCGGTTGACGTCTACGTCCCCGGCTGCCCGCCCCGGCCAGAGGCGTTGATCCACGGCTTTTTACGCCTGTTCGCCAAGATGGAGCAAGAACCGATCAAGAGCCTGCGCTGGTATCAAAAGGGTGAGGAAACAGGTGTCCCCGTGCCAGCGCTGGGGCCAGACCTGGTGGATTGGCGCTTGAAGGACGAAATCGCCACAGCCGGCGTCGTGAAGGAAGGTTAAGACATGGCAGAAGAAAAAGCCTCCAAGCAAGCAACGGATTTGCTCTCCCTCCTGGAAGAACGATTCCCCGGCGCGGCCCAACCCGCCGAATACGAGGGAGTCGTCATCGCTCCCGATCAATTGATAAAAGTCGCCACCTTTCTGCGAGACGAACTGGATTATGCTTACCTTTCCTGCGTCACCGGCGTTGACTATCCTGAAGCGACGAACAGTTTCCCGGCCCGGTTCGAGGCCGTCTACAACCTGTTCCGCGCTCAGGGCGGCCCGGTGACGCTCCACGTGCATGCCGACCGGGAGAACCCCGTCATTCCATCGCTGGTGTCCGTGTGGCCCTCGGCCAATTTCCAGGAGCGGGAGGCGTGGGACCTGATGGGCATCCGCTTTGAGGGCCACCCCGACCTGCGGCGCATCCTGCTGTGGGAAGGATTCGCCGGTCACCCGCTGCGCAAGGGCTGGCACGAACCGTATTACGAAGAGGATCACAAGCCATTCTCCAGTCGCTACCCTGGTGG
>QMOE01000344.1 GCA_003648125.1 Chloroflexota bacterium | reverse complement strand
TCCGCTGCGGACACCAGCTGGGGGGTGCTGTCCCGGCCGGCGGGGTGGGTGTGGGCCAGGATCCGCCCGCCGGCGGCGTGGACGGCCGCGGTAAGGCGGTGCAGGCCGTCCAACAGGCTGTCGTCGTAGATGCCCAATTGGGTGGGCAGCTCCCGCCCGTTGATGTGGACGTAGAGCGGTTCGGTGGTGATGAGACCCGCCCCGCCCTCCGCCCGCCGGACGTAAAAAGCGACGTGCCGATCCGTCACCTCGCCCTGCGGCGTGCCGTAGCCCAGCTTGACCGTCGTCATCAGCACCCGATTGGGCAATCTCAAATTCGCTATGGTCAACGGCGAAAAAAGTTCCCGACTCATCTCAACCTCCGGTCTTACATCAATTTGATGGCCTTCAAGGGGCAGGCCACGGCGCACAATCCACAGCCCACACACATCGCCGGATTAGGGTCTGGCATCTCGTAAGGCGCTTCTTGTTTCAGGACTTTGTTGGGGCACGCGAGCACAGAGAGACATATGCCTCCTTCGCACTTTTCTGGTTGGCATACCCCATAATCTACCATGGCTCTCTGTTTGGGCATTGTTCTCGTTTTCCTCCATTCAATTTACTCTGTGGAGGTCTGTATTTACTGAACCTCCGCCAGCAGTTCCAGCAGGATCGTCGCCGCCCGCTCGACCAACTTGCCACAAGAGCCAGGCCCGCCGGGCGCGTGGACGATATCTTGCAACTCGGCACACCGGCTAGTTCCCCACTCGTCCAGGAACCGCTCCCTGTAGCGGGTAGCGAGGGCCAGGGCCGGACGGTCATCCTCATCCAGACTCGTCCGGCCCAGCAACCCGCCGATGACGAGCACGCCTCCGCTCAAAGCCCCACACATCTCTTGCTGCGTGTCGCCCACGCCGCCGGCGAAACCGGTCGCCATCCGCGCGCATTGCGGCTTCATGTCGCCCAGCACATACCCGCCCACGACGAGCAGCATAGCCTCGGCTCAGTGCAGTCCCCGGTCAACCAGAGCGCCGGCCTGGGCGGCTATATTTTCCCGTGTCTGCATCTCTCTCGCTTTCCACACGCCGGCGAACGGCGGGTAAGAAACCCCGCCCTACAGCGGATGCCTGGGTTCTACCCGCCGCTCGCCCAACATCTCCTGGATAACATCAACCAGAGTGTCTGGCTCAATTGGCTTATCCAGGAACACGTCCACCGGCAAATAGTTCTCGTCCGGCGCGAAACGGTAAGGTACTTTTTTGACGCTGTGTACATTGGTGAGCATAAGGATGGGCAGATCAATCAACTTATGCTTTTCTCTGATTTCGCGGGCGACGTCGAACCCCTCATAGTCCATTGGCATCATGACATCCAGGATCACCAGGTCAGGTTTGAGGCTCAAGACCTTATCAACTCCCTCGGCGGGGGTCGTCGCTTCTTCCATTTCCATGCCGTTGGCCTCGAGCACCATCCGCACGGCAAGGAGAAAATCCCGGTCATCATCTATAACGAGTATCCTGGGCATGACTAGTTCCTCTCACGAGTCTGTTTTATAGCCATCTCGGCGGCGTTCACTATGTGGTAGGCGATGGGCGAAGCGGTCAGCGCGGGGTGAGTGCCGGTCTGGAACATTGCAATGTCCTCGGCCGTCATACGGTTCTGCACGCAGGCAGAAATGGCGTTGATGATCTCGCCGGCCGAGGGGCCGCCCAGCACCTGCCCGCCCAGGATCACGCCCGAATTGCGCTCGAACACCAGTTTGACCCTGGTTATAACCGCGCCGGGCATCATACCGGGGTGACGGTTAGGGCCGGTCACGGTCACGGCGACCGCGTCGTAGCCGCGCTCCCGGGCCATTTTCTCTGTCAGTCCGGCGGTCGCCAGCGCGGTATCACCCACGGCGGTCGCCCACACGCCAACCGTGCCGATGTTCTCACGTTTGATGCCAAAGAGGTTAGCCCCGGCAATGCGCGCTTCCAAAGTGGCGATGGAGGCCAGCTTGAGCGGTGAGGGCCGGCCGCCAAAGAAGGAAATTTTCTCGGCGCAGTCCCCGCAGGCATAAATGTCGCTGTCGGAGGTCTGCATTGTCCGGTCAACCGCGATACCGCCCGTCAGACCAATGCGCAGCCCGGCTTTCTTGGCCAGGTCAATGTTCGCCACGGCTCCGATACCCAGGATCACGACATCGGCCTCAATCTCATCGCCACCGGACAGGATTACTTTTTCCACCTTGCCATTGCCGCTGATCTTTTCCACTTTGGACGAGGTGCGGATGTTGACCCCTCTGGACTGGAGCGTCTTTTCCATCTCGATGCAAAATTCTTCATCGTAAGCCAGGGCCAGGCAATGGGGCATAATCTCGACGATGGTCACATTCTTGTCACCAGCTTTGTTGATCTCGTCACCCAACTCGATCCCGATGAACCCGCCGCCGATGACAACCACGTCACGGGCGGTCTCGAGGCGAAGTTGGAGATCGCTCAGGTACGCCACGTCCTTGACCACCGCGTACACGCCGTCCAGGTCAAACCCCGGTATCGGCGGCATGGCGGGCCGCGAGCCGGTGGCGATGACCAACCGTTCGTAGCCCACATCGCCCTCGGTGGTGTGAAGGATTTTTCCCTCCCGGTCTATATCCGTGGCCTCGGCCAAGAGCAACTCGATGTCGTTCTTTTCGAGCACCGCGTCACCGATGAGGTTATTCTGAGGGGTTTCCACGGTCCCAAAGATGTAGGGAATGCCACACGGTATCAAGACTTGGGTTTCCTTGCGCACCAGGATAATCTTTTTATCCGGGTAATGCCGCCGCGCCGTGATTCCGGCCGTCAAGCCGGCGGCGCTTCCACCTACGATTACGATGTCAGCATGTTTCATTGTTCGATATCCTCTCTTTTTATGATATGTTTGTTATATTTGCCCTACGAGCGACGCGGTAGCGCAATTTGGTAAATTACAAGTCGCCCTACGGGTGTTGGTTGGCAAGCGCCTGGTGGAGCGTGTCCACTGCCAGCACGGCGCAGTGGACGTGTTCCGCCGGCAAACCATCCAGGGCAGCCAGCAGGTCGTCCGGCGTGAGCGCGTCCGCCTCCGCCAGTGACATCCCCTGCACCATCGTGGTCAACTTGCTCCCGCTGGCGACTGTAGGCCCGCAGCCATCGGTCGTGAAAGTGGCCTCTATGATCCTCTCCCCATCCAGCCGCAGGTACATCTTCATCGTGTCGCCGCAGGGGCCGCGCACGCTCGCATAAGCGTCCGGCGCATCCATGCGGCTCATGTTGCGGGGATTTCTCACTTCCGCGAGCACCTTGTCCGAATAGAGCGCGTGCGTCCGCTCGTCAATCTCGCGCTGCAGATCATTCACAAAGCGGTCGAAATCGTCCATCTACCACCGTCCACGCCGGCGGCGCCCCTGCCGCCTGCTTCCGCGCCCCCCTCTCCGCCCGCCATAGCTCGCGCGGCCAGGAACACCCGCTCCACGGGAAGTCGCCGGGTCGGGATAACGCTGCTGCCGGTTCTCCAGGAACGCCTCCACACGGGGCGCTATCTCGCGCCCGACAAAGTCAAACGCCGCCCCCAGCCACGATCCCGCGCCGGCCGCCGGTTGAGGAAACTGCACCGGCGGTTGAACCGGGATGGGAGTTGATTCGGGCACACGTGCCGGCGCAGAGTCACCGGCCCTGACCGGCTCTCGGAGCGACAGGATGGCCCCGCGTGGGCAGGCCTGCATACACGCCTCGCACTCGCGGCACAGGCTTTGCTCCACCTGCGCCACGCCACCAACCACACGAATAGCGCCCGTGGGGCACGCCTCCGCACACACGCCGCAACCCACACAGAGCGATTCGTCAACGTACACCATTTCGTTTCACCTTCTTTCGATTATTCAGATAGAGGAACGCACTCCTCCACACTGCCGGTTCCGGCGACGATCTCGCGGGCCATCTCGTAGCAAGTCTCACGCCCGCAAGCACC
>QMOE01000343.1 GCA_003648125.1 Chloroflexota bacterium | reverse complement strand
GCCAGGTACTGCTCCTCATTGTAGGCCGGGATGACGACGGAGATCAGCATAACAGCCCCTCTCTCAGCGGGTGTCTAGCGACAGCCTGTACAGGCTGCACGATGTCTCCTCGAGTTACTTCATCTTGCCTGACACATTCTGCGGCCTCGTCCTCCAGGGACCAGCAATCCAGCCTGACCTCGATCCACCGCTGCCCCTTCTCCACGTGCAAGAAAGTGTAGACCTCCATGAATTCGCAGGTGGGCGTCCATCTACCCTCGAAGAGAGGGCACAGCCGGCAGAGTTCGCGCGCCTGACCAACGGCGTAAAAGTTCACGCCCGCTGTGCAGTACAGCAAGCCCTGTTCGCCGGGCTTTGTCTCCAGGAAAGGACAACTATTATCCCACATACACATCACCCTCCTTCTCAGTATAGAACGCCACCCCAACCGTGCCCGGCCCAACGTGAGTGGCAATGACAGGACTGCATTCCACGATGAAATGCTCGCGGCAATTTAAATGCTCAATCAGGTATTGACGGACGCGCTCCGCTTCCTCGGGTGCCTGGGCGTGGACAATGGCGGCGCGGATCGGCCGGCCGTTGGCCCGCTCCGCCACGATCTCTAGCATACGCCGCCTCGCCTTCCGGGCAGTGCGTTCCTTCTCCAATACATCAATACGGCCCTCTCGGAAGTGGAGGAGGGGCTTGATCTGCAACACCGATCCCACAAGAGCTGCCGCGCCGCCAATACGTCCGCCCTTGTGCAGGTACTCTAGCGTATCCACGACAAAGATGGTAGACAGGCGCAAGGCAAGACCCTCCACCTTTTGGGCAACCCGGTCGGCGGGCAGTCCCGTGGCGATGGCCCGCGCGGCGGTGGAGACCAACAGCGCCAGCCCGTGGGCAGCGGTGCGCGAATCCACCACGTACACTTTCGGCGAATCTGCCATCTCGGCCAAGAGCGCCTGGCGGGCTGTTTGAGCCGAGCCCACCGTCCCGCTGATGCCGGAGGAAATGTGAATAGAGATGATGGCATCAGCATCCTGGCTCAGACGACGGTAAAGCTTGAGAAAGTCTCCTACCGATGGTTGTGACGTCGTAGGGAGAGTGGGCGCGGCCTTTAATCGCTTGTAGAACACTGCCGTGTCCAAATCTACCCCGTCCCGGCAAGTCTCATTTCCGAGATCGAGATAGAGAGGAATGACATGCACATCAAGCTGCGCGACCATCTCGGGCGGTAAATAGGCGGTGCTGTCGGTGACAATAACTATTTTTGACATAGGGTTTTTTCCTTTCAAAAGAGACAATAGAAACAAATAAGACAAAAAAATTAGCCGAAAAAAAAGTAAACTAGATCTCGACGATCTTGATCACCTCCCTGGCAAAGTTTTCCAGCCGCCGCTTGTTCTCGGCGCTGAGGCTGACAATGGTCTCCTGGTAGCGATCGGTGTAGGAGAGCAGGAGGTTGATCAGACGACGGTTGATACGCTCGACAAAGGAGAGTCCCACTGCAAGCCCACCCAGCGCACTCAGGCCAGCCTCGCCGGGCAGCCCCAGGGCGCGCAATTTATTGAACCGGCTGGACTCTGAGGCATCCTCTCGCAACTGTTGCAAGCTGAGGATGATGGCGGTGACCATCTCTGCTGCGTAGAGCATTGGGGACTGGCGAGAGGGCAAGCGGGCCAAGATCTCTTCTAGCAAGTCCTCGTAACCGGCGCCCTTTCCAGCCCGCAGCGCCTCCAGGGTGCGCATCTTTATCGTCTCCCACTCACCATGATTCGCGTCCTCACCCGCCAGTTCAGCAAACAGGGCATCGACTTGCGATGTGGGCCGGAAGACAATGCTCGACCGCCCTGCCCCCTGCCCTTTTCCCCGCAAAACGTACTCCGACTGCACCAAACCTCGCTCCTCCAGCAACCGCAGCATATCGTAAGCGGTGATCTTGCTGACCCCCAACTGCTGGGCCATGGCGGTGTAGTGCAGCGGTTTCTGCGCCTCTCGGTACAAGTCGAGGAAGGTGCTCAAGAATCCTCTCTGCCGGCCGGTAAGTTTCATCTCTACTCCTATTATGCACGCCACGCCCAATACTCCGAAAAAGCCAAATAAATTGTACCACGAGATACCAGCCTTGTCAAAAAGCAGCTTGACGACTTGCCCGCTTCCCTGTAGAATACGCGCCTATGAAACAGATACCACTCATCACCCTCACTACCGACTTTGGCACGGCCGACGGCTACGTAGGGACTATGAAGGGTGTCATCCTCTCCATCGCCTCCAATGCCCGGTTGGTGGACATCACCCACCACATCGCGCCGCAGGACGTCCGCCAGGCCGCCTACGTGCTCTACACCGCCTATTCCTTTTTCCCGCCACACACCGTGCACCTCGTCGTGGTGGACCCCGGCGTGGGCAGTGCGCGCCGTCCCATCGCCCTGCGCACGGCGGGAGGCGTGTTCGTCGGGCCGGATAACGGCGTTTTTAGCTACGTGATGGTTAATGAGAATGAGCCAGTCGAGGCAATTGTGGAGCTGACCGACCCGTGCTACCGGTTACCCCAGGTCAGCCACACCTTCCACGGGCGCGACGTCTTCGCCCCCGCCGCCGCGCACCTGGCGGCCGGCGTTCCCATCACCGATCTCGGCCCGCCTGTGCGCGACCCGGTCACATTTCCACCCCCGCGCCTGGAAATTACGGATGACAGCATCAGCGGTGAGGTGCTGCACACCGACCACTTTGGCAACGTCGTCACCAGCATCGGGCGACTGGCGTGGAGCGGGGACGCGCTCTCACTAAAAGAGACAGGAGGCAAGAGGCGGGCGCGCTTTACAGCGAGTGAGAGTGCAATCGTAGTGGCGGGACAAAAGATCGCCGGGGTGCATCACACCTACGCCGAGGTTGAGCTTGGCGAGGTGCTGGCTCTGGTGGGCAGCGAAGGGTATCTGGAAATCGCGGTGCGCGAGGGCAGCGCCGCCCGCAAGTTGGGACTGTGTCCTGGCAATGCAGTGACGCTGCGAATCTAAAGTCTCAAAAAATACAGGATAATGAAAATGGAAAAATTCATCATCGAAGGTGGACATCCGCTCTCCGGCGTCGTAACCCCCAGCGGGAACAAGAACGCTGCGCTGCCGCTGCTGGCCGCCTGCCTGCTGACCGATGAACCGGTCACGCTGCACAACTTGCCGGCCATCGGGGACGTGGCGACGATGGGCAAGTTACTCTCCCAGGTCGGGGTCTCTGTCGAAAAATTGGACTCCAACACCTGGCGGATACAGGCCCGCGACGTCCGCACGTCCGAGCTAGACTCTGATCTCTTTGGGCGCATCCGTGGCTCAATCACGCTGGCCGGGCCGATGCTCGCCCGCACGGGCACGGTACATCTGCCCCGGCCGGGCGGTGACGGAATCGGGCGACGGCGAATGGACACCCACTTCCTGGCGCTCGGCGCGCTCGGCGCAGATGTGGACATTGACGGTACGTTCTCTTTGCACGGCAAAAAATTGCGCGGGGCCGACATCCTGCTGGACGAGGCCAGCGTCACCGCTACCGAAAACGCCATCATGGCGGCCGTGCTCGCCCAGGACACAACCATCATCCGCAACGCCGCCTGCGAGCCTCACGTCCAGGACTTGTGCCGCATGTTGCGCAGGATGGGAGCACAGATAGAGGGGATCGGCTCCAACACTCTCACCATTCACGGAGTGGATCGGCTACACGGTGGGGAATACACCATCGGCCCGGATCACATGGAGGTTGGCAGCTACATCGCCCTGGCCGCGATGACCAACGGGGAATTGCTTATCAAGAACGGCGCTCCCGAACACCTGCGTATGGTCAGCCTGGTCTTTGAGCGGCTAGGGGTACGGTTCGAGGCCCAGGGGCAAGATGTCTTTGTGCCAGCCGACCAATCTCTCACCATCCTCCCCGATGCTGGCGGAGCCATTCCCTCCATCGCCGATGCTCCCTGGCCTGGCTTCCCCGCCGATCT
>QMOE01000342.1 GCA_003648125.1 Chloroflexota bacterium | reverse complement strand
GCTTTGAGACCTGCGCCCAAAAGTGGGTTGATTTGAGCGAGGGTGGCTACGGTGTCAGCCTGCTCAACGATTGCAAGTACGGTCACGACATCCGCGACAACATCATCCGTCTGAGCCTGCTGCGCAGTCCGACCTACCCGGACCCCCAGGCCGACCGGGGCGAGCACCGCTTTGCCTACAGCCTGCTCCCGCACAACGGCGGCTGGGACGAATTGACTATCGCCAACGCCTATGCCCTCAACGACCCCCTCATCACCTACGCCAACCACCAACCATCCGCAATTCGCAATTCACAATTCGCAATTCACTCCAACCAGCCCAACGTTGTCATCGAAACCATCAAACAGGCCGAAGACGGCAATGGCATAATCGCGCGTCTCTACGAGAGCCAACGCTGTCGGGGCAAATTGACCCTCACGACTGGGTTCCCGTTGGCCCAGGTCTGGCGCACCAATCTTCTCGAGGAGAATCGAGAGGCTCTTGACTGTGACGAAAACAGCGTGACCACGTTTATCAAGCCATACCAGATACTTACCCTGCGGTTACTTGCGCAACTCGAATGAGAGGATGAAATGAAAACCATCGGCATCTTTCACTACCAGGTTGGCCGCACCGACGGCGTCTCGCTCGAAATTGATAAATGGAAGCGCGTGTTGGAAGAGATGGGCCACACGGTCCACCTCTGCGCGGGCGACCTGGGCGCGGCCCAGGGGACACTCATCCCGGAGATGTACCATCACCGCACCGACGCCGAGCGACTCAACTATAACACCTTCACTGCGCTGCGCGACTATGCCGACGAGGCAGCGTACCGGGCGGAACTGCTCTCCCTGGCCGGCGTCATCGAACGCCAGATGCGCGACTTTGTGGAAGAAAAAGGAATTGACTTTCTCATCCCGCAGAACGTCTGGTCGGTGGCGGCCAACCCGCCGGTAGCAATCGCGCTGGCGCGCGTGATGCGCGATCTGCAACTGCCGGCCCTGGCCCACAACCACGATTTCTACTGGGAGCGCACCGGCCCGCTGGCCCTCACCTGCGCTACCGCCATCGAACTGGCCGACGAGTACCTGCCGCCCCACAATCCACTGGCCCGCCACGTCGTCATCAACAGCCTGGCGCAGGAGAGATTGTTGGCCCGCAAAGGGATTCACGCCACGGTCGTGCCCAACGTCTTTGATTTCGACGGGTCGGGCTGGGAGCCGGACGAGTACAACCGGGATTTCCGCACCCGCATCGGCCTGCGGGAGAACGACGTCTTTATCCTGCAGGCCACCCGCATCGTGGGGCGCAAGGGAATCGAGCTGGCGGTGGACTTTGTGAAGGCGCTGGATACTCCTCAACGGCGCGCCATCCTCCAAGCGCGCGGCCTGTACGACGGCCGCCCCTTTGACGCCGACAGCCGTATCGTGCTTGTCCTGACCGGGTACGCCCAGGACGACCTGATCGGCTACACCGCTCACCTCAAACAGAGAATCGCGCGGGCCGGTATTGACGTCCTCTTTATTGAGGATATAATGAGCAGTCAACGGCAGACGCGCGGCGGTACGAAAATCTATTCCCTGTGGGATAGTTACGTCTACGCCGATTTCGTCACCTACCCTAGCCTATGGGAGGGTTGGGGCAACCAGTTCCTGGAAGCCTTGCGCGCCCGGTTGCCCATACTGCTGTTCGAATACCCGGTCTACCGGGCCGACATCGCGGACAAGGGCTTTCGCATCGTTTCGCTGGGCGACGAGGTCCAGAGACGTGACAATCTGGGACTGGCACAGGTAGCGCCGCAGACCATCGAGGCCGCCGCCGACCAGGCAGTCGAACTGCTCAGCGACAGTCGGCTGTACCGAGAGACCGTCGAGCACAACTTTCAGCTTGGGCGGCAGCACTATTCGCTGGAATCGTTGCGGGGGTATCTCACACTATTGTTAAAGTGAACATCTTTATTGAAAGGTGCGACGCACCTGCAGGACACCAATGACGCCAGAGGCCCACATCACCGATCACCTGACCTTCCTCTACGGCCCAGAGCAGGCGGGGGTCGCCCTGGAACAGCTACTCGCTATCCTGGACGATTTCCGGCTGCGAAATCCCCGGTTGCAGGAGCAAGTGACGGGCGAGCGGTTGACGGAGCAGGACGTCATCCTCATCACCTACGGCGACCAGGTGACTGAGCAGGGCAAACCGCCGCTTCAGACCCTGGCCGAGGTGTTAGAGACCCACGTCAAGGGAGCCATCACCTCCGTCCACATTTTGCCCTTTTTTCCCTACTCCTCTGACGACGGCTTTTCCATCACGAACTATACCACGGTCAATCCCGACTTTGGCACCTGGGTGGACGTCGAACGGCTGGACCGTCACTTTCGCCTCATGTTCGATGCCGTCATCAATCACATCTCGGCGCAAAGCCGCTGGTTTCAAGAGTTCCTGAAAGGCAACCCCGAGTTTGCCGATTATTTCATCACCGTCGAGGAAGAGATCAATCTCTCACAAGTCGTCCGCCCCAGGGCGCTGCCGCTGCTGACCCGTGTGCAGACGGCCCACGGCAAGCGGTTGATCTGGACCACCTTTAGTGAAGATCAGATTGACCTCAACTATGCCAATCCCGACGTGCTGCTCAAGATGATCGAGATTCTCTTGCTGTACGTCGAAAAAGGGGCCGAGATCATCCGGCTGGACGCCATCGCTTACCTGTGGAAAAAGATCGGCACGACCTGCATCCATCTGGAGGAGACGCACCGGGTGGTAAAGCTCTTTCGCGCCGTCCTGGACGTGGTCGCACCGCGCGTGAGCATCGTCACCGAGACAAACGTGCCGCACGCGGAAAACGTCTCTTACTTTGGTGACGGGTATGACGAAGCACAGATGGTCTACCAGTTCCCGCTGCCGCCGCTGGTAATGCACGCTATCTGCTCCGGCGACGCATCCCATCTTTCCGAGTGGGCGGCCGGATTGAGCACCCCATCCGCTGGCACTACCTTTTTCAACTTTCTGGCCTCCCACGACGGCATCGGGGTGCGGCCCGTCGAAGGCATCCTCAGCCCCGCCGAGGTGCAAAGCCTGGTCGAGCGCACTCTGGCCCACGGCGGCTATGTCTCCTACAAGACGAACGCCGACGGCAGCCAGAGCGTCTACGAACTGAACATCTCTTACTTTGACGCCCTCTCCAACCCCGATGGCCCCGAGCCGCTGGGCTTGCAGGCGCGGCGATTTCTGGTTTCCCAGGCGATCATGCTCAGCCTGGCGGGGGTGCCGGGTATCTACGTCCACAGCTTGTTCGGCTCGCGGAGTTGGCGTGAGGGAGTGGAGCAGACCGGGCGGTATCGCTCCATCAACCGGGAGAAATTCCGCCGTGAAGAACTGGAGCGAGAGTTGGCGGATCCCTCCTCTCTGCGCCACCAGGTGTTCTACCCCTACCTGCACCTCATTCGTACCCGCGCCGCGCAGCGGGCATTCCACCCCAACGGCCCGCAGCGGGTGCTCGCCGTTCACCCCGCCCTCTTTGTCCTGCTCCGCACTGCGCCAGATGGCAGCGAGCCATTGCTGTGTGTCCACAACGTCTCGAACGACGAGCAATCCTTCCAGATCAATCTGGATACATTCCCCTTCCCCCACGCAGGCCAGGTACGCGATCTCATCACTGGAATCACTTTTCCTGTGACTAGTTCCGGTGACTTGAGACTAAAAGTGCCCCCCTATCAGGTATTGTGGCTGATTGATTGACAGGGGTGTGCGTCATTTTCTTGCGCGCCACGGAACGCGGTTATTGGAGTCACCCTGACTTGTCGCAAGGGCAAGGCAGTGCCTCGACCCGCCTCGACGGGGGACGCCCGCGATCCCAGGCATGCTCCACTACCCGGCGCAAAAAAAAATGACGGACACCCTGGCGAGAATTGACAAAACAGTCTCATAAATGATTGGGGTGTGTTTCATTTACTTTAGAGGCAACCAAAATCAATGCGGTGCAATTGAGCGCCGT
>QMOE01000341.1 GCA_003648125.1 Chloroflexota bacterium | reverse complement strand
CAGAGCGGAAAAGTGCAATTGGAGACGGCGGTACAATCCGTCCGCCCCACCATTGATGGCCGGTTGCGGCTAGAGACATCGGCGGGCGCCGCCGAGCACGACCGGGTCATCGCCACCTGTTCTCCCCAGGAGATGCTGCGATTAGCCAAGCTCCCCGCCGACTATGCTGCCAAATTGAGCCATCTCAAGTCCATGGGTGCGTTGGTGCTGATCCTGGCCCTCAAGCATCATCTGACCGAGGGTCACTACTGGATCAACGTACCGGCAGGGGAGGGATTGCCGTTCATGGGGCTGGTCGAGCACACCAACTACATCAGCCGAGAGCATTACGGGGGCGACCACCTGGTCTACTGCGGCGACTACCTGCCGCCCGACCATCCCTACTTTGATTACAGCAAAGAACAACTATTGGAAACCTATCTGCCGGGACTGATCAAGATCAACCCGGATTTCGACCTCGATTGGATACGCGCCAGTTGGATGTTCACCGAAAAGTACGCCCAACCGGTGCCTACGCTCGATCACTCGCGCAACATCCCATCGCTGGAGACGCCCATCCCTGGCTTGTGGTTGGCGAACATGAGCCAGGTCTATCCCTGGGATCGGGGCAGCAACTATGCTGTGGAAATGGGGCGGCGGGTGGCTCAGGAGGCGACAAATTGAAAGCAGCCATACTTGCCATCGGCGACGAACTGACCTGCGGCTATCGCCTGGACACTAACTCGCAGGCCATCTCGCGCCAGTTGTCACTCTTGCCGGCGGAAGTCGTCTTGCACCTCAGCGTGGGGGACGAGATGGAGGCCATTCACGCGGGATTGCGCGTCGCGCTGGAAGCAGCCGATGTCGTCATCATCACTGGCGGGCTAGGCCCCACCGAGGACGATCTGACTCGGCAGGCCGTCGCCGCCCACTTTGACCTGGCACTGGTGGAGGACGTGGATGCGCTGGCCCGCATCCACGAGCGATTCGCCCACTTGGGGCGCGAGATGCCAGAGAGCAATCGTATCCAGGCCCAGGTACCTGCCGGCAGCACGATCATTCACAACGACCGGGGCACCGCCGCCGGGTTCTACCTGCCGGCGGACGGAAAGCACATTTTTGTCACCCCCGGCGTCCCCTACGAGATGGACAGTATGTTGGAGGGCTTTATCCTGCCCCGGCTGCGCGAGTTGGTGGAGAACGGTCACCACGTCCGGCGGGCAGTCCTCAAAGTCTACGGATTGCCAGAATCGGGGATCAATGAGCGCATCCGGCCGCTGATGGCGCGGGACCGCAATCCGCTCCTGGGGCTGCTGCCCCACCGGGGCACCATCACCGTCGAGGTCGTCGCCGCCGGCAGCACGCCGGAGGAGGCGGAACGGCTGTTGGAGGCGGACGTGGCGACGCTGCGGGCCGAACTGGGCCGCTACATCATCAGCGAGGACGGGCGCGACCTGCCGCAGGTGGTGGCCGATCTGCTGGTCGAGCGCGGGCTGACCATCGCCACGGTGGAAGTAGGCACAGGCGGACTGGTCACCGCCCGGCTGACTGAGCCAGAGGGGAGCGAGCGTTGGTTCCGCCGCAGTATCATCCCCGACCTGAAGCTGGCGTCACTGGGGTTGCCCAAGGGCCAAAGTCTGGCGGACGAGGGAACCGCGCTGACGATGGCCTCGGTCGCGCGGCAGACCGCCGAGGCCAACATTGGCGTGGGCGTGGGGGCCATCGCCGTCCCCGCAGACAGCACCCCTGAGCGACCCTACGGCATAATCCGCGTAGCGGTGAACGTGCAGGGACAGGGCACTTGCCGCCGCCTCAGCTTTAACGGCGACCGTGCCCGCGTGCGGCAGTGGGCCGCCGATGCCGCCCTGGCCCAGGTGCGGCTGCGGGTGTTGGAGCAGGGAGAATAATCACGTGCCCGTCACCTTGGAGGTGACGGGCACGTAGGCGGGCACGTGGAGGCGACTCTCTATGCCATATAGACGCATTCCGTTTGCACAGGGCCAATACTATCACGTCTACAACCGTGGCAGCGGACGCCAGCCCATTTTCCGCGAGGCGGATAACTATCTGTTTGTGCTGCGCCAGGTCAAAAAGTACGCCCGCGCCCTTTGTATCGTCGTGATCGCCTACTGTCTGATGCCCAACCACTACCACCTCCTGCTGCGGCAGGACGGTGTGGCAGACGCAGGGTTGTTACCGTGGCGGGTCTTTAACAGTTACACCAAGGCGTTCAACAAGCGCTACAACCGCAGTGGCACGCTTTTCGAAGGACGCTACAAGGCGATCCACGTGGATAAAGACAGCTACCTGCTACACCTGTGTCGCTACATCCACGCCAATCCGGTCAAGCACGGGCTGGTAACGCGGCTAGAAGACTGGCCGTACTCTAACTACCACGAGTGGATCGGGACGCGCGACGGCGCATTGGTCGACCGGGAGCTGGTGCGCGAACACTTCCCCACGGCGCAGATCTATAGCCAGTTCGTTTTGGATTACCTGAGCAAGCTGGAGGAGCTACCCGAGGGAATCAAAGGATACCTGTTGGAATAACCACGTGCCCGTCACCTCTCATCCTCTGCCTGCCGGCAGGTGACGTGTAGGAAGGCAAAGTCCCCACGTGGAGGGATCAGGTCAACGACCTCGGTGACCTCGCATAGCTCATTGCTCAGTTCCACCCGATCACCGACGCGGGGGGGAGAATCCAGATTGACAATCGCGCCCAGATGCGGTCTACCCACGACGACGTAGCTCACTTTGTAGATCATACCGCGCCTCCCGCCATCCCTACCTGCAAATTGCGGTGACGCAGTTTGAACGACAAATCGAAGGCAATGTTGCGCATCACAATAAAGCCGATGTGATGATCTTTGTTGCAGAGAGCCCAAAAGTCCTCACGCGGAATGACGTGAAGCGTGGTGCCATTCTGCACACAGCGCACCGTCGCCGAGCGCGCTCCGCGATCCACCAGCGCCATCTCGCCAAACGTCTGCCCCTGGCCCAGGTGCACAATGGAACTCGACCGAGATGCCCCTGGCACATCGGGGATATTGCCTCTGGACACCTCCACCTCGACCATGCCTTTGCAGATGACGTATATATCATTGGAAGGATCGCCCTCGCTGATGACAACATCACCGGCGTCGTAGACAATCCCCTGACCCAGGGCAGCGATTTGCTCGATCTTTTCAGGAGCAAGCTCGGTGAATAACTCGCTGCGTTGCAACAACTCGGTAACTGACATAGTCATTCTCCTTTCCTACCATAGGTCGGATTTATCTATCCGACTCTGCAACCAGGAACGCCTGCGCCCGGGCGACATAATGCGCGGCAGCGGCACGCGAGCGTTCGACTTCCTCCGCCGTGAGTTCCCGCATCACCCGCGCCGGCACGCCCAACGCCAGGTGTCGGGGAGGTATAACCATTCCCGGAGGCACCACCGCACCGGCTCCCACCATCGCCTCCTGCCCCACGACCGCGCCGTTCAGCACGATGGCCCCGATGCCGATCAATGCGCCGTCCTCGACGGTTGCCCCGTGCAGCACCGCCCGATGGCCGACTGTCACCCCTTCACCCAGCGTGCAAGGATGCTGCTCGTCCGTGTGAATCACGGTGATGTCCTGGACGTTGGTGTGCGCCCCCACTGTGATAGGCGCATTGTCACCCCGCAGCACGCAGCCGAACCAGACACTCGCTTCGGCAGCGATATGCACCTCACCGACGATGGTCGCACTCGGCGCGACGTAAGCGGTGGGATAAATAAATTCAGGGTGGTGGATGATGTCCATCGTGACATTATTGTACCACAAAAACGGCGGCTTTTGTAGTGGGACAGGATGCCCGAGTGCCCATCAAATTTTCCACATAGTCTCAAATTATGTGCTCATAGCTCTCTCTGAACATCCGTCATTCCGAGCGAAACGGAGCGCAGCGGAGTGGAGTCGAGGAATCTCCGTTTTCGCAGGCAAAGCTATTCGGAGATTCCTCGACTCCCTT
>QMOE01000340.1 GCA_003648125.1 Chloroflexota bacterium | reverse complement strand
GTATGCGGCCAAGATGGCCGCGCTCCAATGGCCGCGCTCCAATGACTGCCTGGGAACGCGGGCGTCCCCGCCTGTATGCGGCCAAGATGGCCGCGCTCCAATGGCCGCGCTCCAATGACTACCTGGGAACGCGGGCGTCCCCGCCTGTATGCGGCCAAGATGGCCGCGCTCCAATGGCCGCGTTCCGATGACTACCTGGGAACGCGAGTGTTCCCGCCCGCATGCGGCCAGGATGGCCGCGCTCCGATGACTACCTGGGAACGCGAGTGTTCCCGCCCGCATGCGGCCAGGATGGCCGCGCTCCAATGACCGCGCTCCAATGACTGCCTGGGAACGCGGGCGTCCCCGCCCGCATGCGGCCAAGATGACCGCGCTCCAATGACCGCGTTCCACGACGCGCAAGAAAATGACGGACACCTCCTTCAATCCTAAATTCTCCTATCCCGTGCCAAACAGCCGGTCTCCCGCGTCTCCCAACCCCGGCACGATATAGCCTATCTCGTTCAACTGCTCGTCCACGGCGGCGAGGTACAGCGGCACGTCGGGGTGCGCGGTCGTCAGCCGATGCACCCCCTCGGCGGCCGCAATGACTCCCACGAATTTGATGCGCTCGGCTCCCCAGCGCTTGAGAATATCCACCGCCGCCACCGCCGACCCGCCCGTGGCGAGCATCGGGTCAAGCACCATGCAGACACCCACGGTCGGACTGACCGGCAGGCGGCTATAGTACTCGACTGGTTCCAGCGTTTGCTCGTCGCGGAAGAGGCCGATGTGCCACACCTCGGCGTTGGGCATCATGTTCCAGATCCCCTCCACCATCCCCAGTCCAGCGCGCAGGATGGGGACGAGGCCCACCCGCTCTCGCAGCCGGTAGCCTCCGGCCTGCCCCAATGGGGTCGTCACCGTCACCTCCTCCGTCGCCAGATCGAATGTGGCTTCGTAGGCGACCAGTATGGCAATCTCGCGCAACAGTTCACGGAACTTTTTGGGGTCCGTGCGCTGGTCGCGCAAAAGAGTTATCTTGTGTTGCACCAACGGATGGGTCGAAATATGCACTTGTAAGGTCACGTCTCACCTCCTGATTGATTATGCTATCAGGCCGCCGGTTTGTCAAGCGAGGATAACATCCGCAAACTTGTCACTTTTGGCATTCGCAGTTATACTTTCGAAAACCTGCATTTGGAGGAACCGGCCATGAAATCGCGTTCCACCACCCGCACCTGGCGCACGCTGGTCACTGTACTGTTCTGGGCCTATGCGCTACTCAACACCTATTTTGTCTTCACCCCTTGGCTAGGAGAGGCGCCTGCCTGGGCGTATCTACTCGTGCCGCTTCTCCTGGGCGGTTTCAGCCTGAGCCACGCCATCTACAAGCTGGGCTTGCGCCACGCACTGACCTTCCTCGCCCTCGTTGCCTTCATCAGCCTGGCCTTTGAGGCGGTAGGCGTCGCCACTGGCGCGGTCTACGGCCCTTATCGTTATACACATAAACTGGGCCCCCAAGTGTTTGGCGTGCCGCTGGTCGTCCCCTTCTCCTGGTTTATGGTCATCTATCCCAGCTATGCCCTCGCCAACTACCTGGCCGACGGGCGTGTGGTCAGTCGGCCCCGCCCCGGCCTGGCCCGGCTGATCGGGCTGGCCGCATTAAGCGCGATGCTGATGACCGCCTGGGACCTGGCGGTAGACCCGCAGATGGTCATGTACGGCCACTGGGTGTGGCACGTCGAGGGAGCTTATTTTGGCATCCCGGTGCAGAACTTTATCGGCTGGCTGGCGACGACGCTGACGATCTATCTGGCCTACCGGATGCTGGAATCGCGCTTCCCCCCGCGTCCCTGGGGAGCGGCCTCGCCAACGTTTGACCGGTTGCCCCTCATCATTTACGCGTTGTTTGCCTCGGGATACGCCGTCGGCTATGCACTCCTGGGCCGCCCGGCTCTGGCGCTCGTCGCCTTCTTTGCCATGGGGACGCCCTGCCTGGCCGCGCTGCTGCGGACGAAAGGGGCGTAGAATAAAAAAAGTCCCTGCGCTGAACAGAATCATATATCCAACATACAAGGCGTCAACAGATTATGCGACCTTGTATCCAATTCTTGCCTCACAACACCATCGAGCGCATCATCGCCGAGGCTTACGAACTGTTGAGCGACCCCGGTGTGCGCGTCCACTCTGAGCGCGCGCTCCGTCTCCTGGCCGAGCAGGGCGCGGAGGTGGATTTTGAGACCCGGGTGGCGCGCATCCCGGCGGAAATGGCCCGTCAGGCGGTCGAGACGGCCCCCTCGTCGTTCCACCTCTACGACGCCGCCGGACAGCCGGTGGTGCATTACGGCGGCGACGACGTACAGTTTGACCCCGGCTCGGCCGCCATCGAGATCATAGACCACGGCGCGACCGTCTCGCGCGAGCCGCTCACGCCCGACTTTGTGCGTTTCATCAAACTGGCCGACGGGCTGGACGCGCTGGACGCGGTCGCCACATCACTCGTCTGCGCAGACGTGCCGCAGGAAGTGGCCGATCTGTACCGGCTCTACCTGGCGCTCCTCTACTCCGGCAAACCGGTCGTCACCGGCGCGTTCGCCGTCGAGACCTGGAGGGTGATGAAGGACTTGCTGATAGCAGTGACCGGTAGCGAGAAAGCGCTGGCGGAGAAACCCAGGGCCGTCTTTGACGTCTGCCCCTCCCCACCGCTGCTGTGGTCCGAGATTACCTGCGAGAATCTGATGGACTGCGCCCGGTACAGCGTGCCGGCGGAATTGGTCAGCATGCCACTGACAGGGGCCACCGGCCCAATGACTCTCCTGGGCGCGGTGGTGCAGCATGCCGCCGAGTGTCTGAGCGGCGTCACCATCCACCAACTGGTCAACCCTGGCGCGCCCATCGTCTGGGGCGGGTCGCCGGCGGCCTTCGATATGCGCACCGGCACCACCCCGATGGGGGCCATCGAGACGATGATGATTGATTGCTCCTACGCCGAGGTGGGCAAATATCTGGGCCTGCCCACCCACGCCTACCTGGGAATGTCCGACGCCAAAATAGTGGACGGGCAGTGCGGGTTCGAGTCGGGCATCGGCGCGGTGTTGGGAGCGCTGACCGGCATCAACATGCTTTCCGGCGCTGGCATGCTCGATTTCGAGAGTTGCTTTAGCCTGGAGAAATTGGCGCTTGACGCCGAGATCATAGGGATGGCAAAGCGTCTGCTGGATGGAATGATCGAGCGGGAGACCCCGCTGGCGTTGGAGTTGATCCGCCAGGTGGGGCACGCGGGCAACTTTTTGGCTACGCCCCACACGCGGCGCTGGTTCCGCGAGGAGCTATTCATCCCCAGCCCGGTGGTGGACCGTGATTTTCACCGCGACTGGGAGGCCAAAGGCAGCCTGGACGTAACTGAGCGTGCCCACCGCCGCGTTGAGCAGATCATCACCGCCTACGAGCCGAAGGACATCCCGGCCGAGATCGCGCGTGAGATGGAGACCATCACCCTGCGCGCGGCCCAGGCCGCTGGGTTGGATCACTTGCCGGAGCAATAGATTATATTGTCTGCCTCGAAAATAGACTCAACTTTGTAGGTCACGCTTGTAGCGTTACGGTTCAGAGTCGTCACGTTAAAAACGTGACCTACATTTTCGTCCTTGGTGGTGTACAAGCACTCGTGCCCGTCAAATTTTTGCGCCGGGTAGTGGATCATGCCTGGGAGCACGGGCGCCCCCCCCGCCGAGGAGGGGCGAACACTGCCTCGCCCTTACGACAAGTCAGAGTGACTCCAATGACCGCGTTCCGTGGCACGCAAGAAAATGACCAGCAATTCCCGTTTTGTAGCCGCGATTTCCAAATCGCGGCTGTTTTCCCACGTAAAGCACCCTGCGCGATTGGGAAATCGCGGCTACGACCTGACTTTTCACCCATAACGGGAATTGCCGGAAAATGACACACACCCGAACAGCGCGTAGAGCAAATTGGCAATTTGCCCCACATC
>QMOE01000339.1 GCA_003648125.1 Chloroflexota bacterium | reverse complement strand
TGGATCCGTTGGCCCGGACGCTCCTCCTGCGACATTTGGAGGATTTGGGCGTGGACGTGCGCACCGGTGTGGAGGTGGTCCGCTTCGAGACCGACGCGCAGGGGCAGACCACCGTCGTCGCCCGGCCCTGGCCCCATCAGGAAGACGCGCCGGAACTGCGCTTCCAGGCCGAGACGGTGGTCATCGCCATGGGGCTGCGCGCCGACCACTCGCTGACCGACAAACTGGCGCACCGCTCGGATGTTTATCCCATCGGCGACTGCGTGGAACCGCGCGAGGCGATAGATGCCGTCTACGAGGGGTTCGAGACCGGACTGACGGTATAGGTTGGGCGCAGATGAATTCTAGATTGAGAAAAATGAGAATCGTGTTTGGTTCAAACGATGGTGAAAACATCGTGCCTGACCACATGGGTACAGCAGAGCATTTTTACATTTTCGATCTCTTTGAGGACGGCAGTTCGCTCCTCGTAGAGAAAAGGGGAAACACCTCGCCTGAAGAAGAAGAGGGCGTGCATGGCGACGTCAAAAAACTAGCGGTGGCCATAAACATATTTGAGGACTGTGACGTCGTTCTGGGCCGGCGGGGCAGCCCAAATTTCGTGCGGATGAGAGATAACACCGGGTTCCAGCCAGTGGTGACGAGGGTTGCCTCGTTCGATGGCGCTATGAGCGGGTTAGCCCGGTCGTTTGACGAGATATTCGCCCTCGTGGAGCGCCGCAAGCGGGGCGAGAGGCCCAGTGATATTCCAATCGTTGGACGGGGAGGGTGACGAGGAACGAGATGGGAATGAGTGACTATTTCGCCCGCCTGCGCGAGTGCGTGGGACACGATCTGCTGCTGTCTCCCGCTGCTGCGGCCTGCATCAGAGATGACGCGGGGCGCATTCTGCTCCTGCGGCGCAGCGACGGGGATAATCTATGGAGTTTTCCCGGTGGGGGGATAGAGCCGGGCGAACGGGCCGCCGAGGCGGCTGTGCGGGAGGTACGCGAGGAGATCGGGCTAGAGATCGAGCCGGCGGCGCTGATCGGCATCTATTCCGACTCGGAATATGCTATCGCTTATCCCAACGGGGATCAGGTGCAGCCGGTGATCAACTTTTTCGAGTGTCGCGTGGTGGGAGGGGAACTGCGCCCGGACATGGATGAAATCCTGGGGTATCGCTACTTTGGCCCCGCGGACGAGTTGCCGCCTATGCACCCTTGCTGTGTCGCCAAGGCCCGCGACGCTTTCACGTTTCATCTGGGCGATGCGGCGTTCTTCCGTTAAGTGAAGCGAGCGCTGGTTGAGTAGCCGCCACGCCCTTTGTGGCGGCGTATCGAAACCAGGCGAGTGCATCTGAACAGGTGCGAGAGAGGTAAACCATGATCGCTTTTGGTCCTGTCCCATCCAGACGACTGGGGCGCAGTTTGGGCGTCAACAACATCCCGCCCAAAATCTGCACCTATTCCTGCGTCTACTGCCAGTTGGGGCGCACCATCAAGATGCAGGTGGAGCGGCAACCGTTCTACGAACCGGAGGACATCCTGCGGGACGTGCAGGAGAAGGTCACGCAGGCCGGGGAGGCCGGGGAACTGATTGACTATCTCACCTTTGTGCCCGACGGCGAGCCGACACTGGACGCCAACCTGGGGAGCGAGATCGCGCTGCTGCGACCGCTGGGAATCAAGATCGCCGTCATCACCAACAGCTCCCTCATCTGGCACGCCGACGTGAGAGACGCGCTGGCGCAGGCGGACTGGGTCTCGCTCAAGGTGGATTCCACACAGGAGGATGTCTGGCGCCGGATTGACCGGCCTCACGGGCGGCTAGAACTGGACGCGATTCTGGACGGGCTGCTCGAATTCGCCGGGGATTACGGGGGAAAACTGGTGACGGAGACTATGCTCGTCGCGGGCGTCAACGACGATGACGCGCTCCTGGGCCAGATGGCCGACTTTGTGGGCCGGTTGCGGCCGGCCGTGGCCTATCTCTCCGTCCCGACCAGGCCGCCGGCCGAGAGGTGGGTGCGTCCGCCCGACGAGGGGACAATCGTCCGCGCCCACCAGATTTTCAGCGCCAACGTGGCACGGGCCGAGTACTTGATCGGCTACGAGGGGAACGAGTTTGCCTTCACCGGCAACGTGGAGGATGACCTGTTGAGCATCACCGCCGTCCACCCGATGCGGGAGGAGGCGGTGGACGAGTTCCTGGCGCGGGCCGGGGCCGATTGGCCGGTCGTGCGCGAGTTGATCGCGCGGGGGCAACTGGTCGAGACCGGGTACGGCGGGTTCAAGTTTTATGTGCGGAAACTTGGCGTGCGGGGGCAGAAATGAGCGACATCACGGCGCAGATCAGCCTCTACCCGCTGCGGCAAGCCTCGCTGGGGCCGGCCGTCCGCCAGGTAGTGCGCGTCTTCCGCGAGCGCGGCCTGGGAACTCGCAGTAGCTCAATGAGCACGCTGGTATGGGGGGAGGAGGATACGGTGTTCGCCGCGCTGCAAGAGGCGTTTCATCGGGCTGCGGAGCGTGGGGACGCCGTGATGGTGGTCACGCTCTCCAACGCCTGCCCCTCGCCGGAGGAGGTGTGAGGGGCGTGGGCTTTGACGCTACGCGCTACGAATCCTGGTACGAGACGCCAGCGGGGCGGCGGACCGACGAGTTGGAAAAGGCTGTCCTGGGCTGGCTGCTACGGCGCTTTCCGCGACCGGGCCGCGTGCTGGAGGTCGGCTGCGGCACGGGTCATTTTAGCCGTTGGTTGAGTGATCTGGGACTGACGGTGGTGGGATTGGACCTTTCGGCGGAGATGCTGGCGGAGGCGCGGGCGCGCGGGGAAATCTCGCTGGTGCGGGGGGACGCCCGGCGGTTGCCCTTTGCCAACGGCGCGTTTGACCTGACGATGCTCGTCACCGCGCTCGAGTTCCTGGAACGGCCCCGCGCGGCGCTGGCGGAATCGCTGCGGGTGGCCCGGCGCGGGCTGATCTTGGGCGTGCTCAACCGTTGGAGCGTGCTCGGCCTGCGGCGGCAGGCGGCGGGGTTTTTCCGCCGCACCGTCTACGACGCGGCCCATTTCTACGGCGTGGGGGAGTTGAAACGGCTGCTGCGGTCGGTCGCCGGAGGAGAGGCGTACATCGTGTGGCGCACCACCCTGTTCCCTCGTGGGTGGCCGTGGCCGCAAGCGCTCCTTCCTTGGGGGGGCTTTATTGGGATGGCGTTGAGCGTGGGGGGTGAGAGATGAGCGAGATACAGACAGTATGGGTGGACGTGAATCGCTGTACGGGCTGCGGCGCGTGTGTCGAGGTGTGCCCGACTGGGGCTATTACGCTGGTGAACGGCAAGGCGAGCGTCAATGAAACTCTCTGCAGAGGATGTGGGGTTTGTGTCGATGCTTGCCCGGAAGGTGCCATTCAACCTGTGCTCCAGGGCGAGATGGTCCCCGCCGTCGTAGGGGAGCGGGCGCCGCGTCCCTACCGCCCCAGTCCACTGGTCGAGACGGCGGGCGCGGCGGTTGCTGTCGCCGGCACGGGATTGGTGGTGCGGGCGGCGCAGGCGCTAGGGCGGGCAGTGTCTCGCTGGCTGGCGCGTCGCCCGGACGCGGCGGTGGGGTCGTCTGCGAGGGGCGCGTCACCGGCGGGTGGCGGCGGACGCGGTGGGCGCGGTGGACGTCGCCGCCGGCGGCGCGGAGGGTAGTGACGGGATGCGGCGGCGGCAATTTATGGCCTGGATAGCGGGCGGGGTGGCGGGTTTGCTGGCTGGGGGATGCAAGCCGCAAGTGCAACAAATGGGTATGCCCGTGTCCACGCCGGCTCCACCCGCACCGACTGCATCGCCTATGCCGACGGTCGCTCCGACGGCTGTACCAACGTCTACCGCCACGCCGGAACCAACTCTAACAGAGGAGGGCAAGACAGTGACTTTTACCATCGTCTACGATAACAATGAATATGATCCTGCGCTGCAAACCGCCTGGGGTTTTGCCTGCTGGATAGAGACCGGG
>QMOE01000338.1 GCA_003648125.1 Chloroflexota bacterium | reverse complement strand
GTGCTTTACGTGGGAAAACAGACGCGATTTGGAAATCGCGGCTACAAAACGGGAATTGCTGCCCTTACGACAAGCCAGGGTGACTTCCTGGGAGAGGCAATGTGTCTAATAGCCTTTTTCTCACTGTTGCGCTATAATGTAGATTAGTGAAAAAATGGTAATCAGTCAACCTGCCAAGAGTTATCCCTGTGCCAGGCCAAGAGATCACGCAGCAAGTACAACGACGGACGGGAGGAAACATGAGCAAACGCATCGGCGTGCTGAATTACAAAGGCGGCACGGGCAAGACAACCACGGTCGTGAGCCTGGGCGCTGGTCTGGCCGCGCGTGGGATGCGCGTCCTGTGCATTGACTTGGACGCTCAGGGCAGCCTGGCGACCTATCTGGGAGTAAATTATACTTATTCCCTGGCCCACGTATTGCTAGGGCAAGCAGAACCTCAAACGTGCATCGTCCAGGCGCGGGACAACCTCGACCTCATCCCCAGCGATAACGATCTGCTCCAGGCCGAAGGGAACATGTGGCGCTCGCAAAGTAACAGCATAGTCCGGCAAGCCCTGACCGATAAATTGCATAGATTTGACCAAGAGTACGATTATATCCTCGTAGACTTTTCACCTTCGGCCAGCCTCTTGAGCGAGAGCGGACTGCGCTACGTCCGCGAACTCGTTGTGCCGGTATCAATGAGTTACCTGGCCATGGTGGGCGTCCGCCAAGTGATTCAGCGGCTCAAGGACATCAGTCCCATACCAAAGAATCGCGCCCGGCTCCACATGATCCTGCCCACCATTTTCTCCGCCCGGGTGCAACAAGACCGCGAGGTGTTTGGTATATTGCGGCGTCATTTCGGCAACAAAGTGGCCGACCCAATTCGGAAAAGTATGAAACTCATGGAAGCACCCAGTCACCACAAAACAATCTACGAGTACTCACCCCGCAGCAACGCCGCGTCAGACTATAAACTTTTGGTAGAGAGGATTCTCCACAATGGCTAAAAGTAAGCAGAGATCCAAAAAGAAACTAGGCGACGACCCACTCGCAGGCCTGGATATGGTGGGAATAGACCAGGAAGAGGAAGACCTATCCATCAAAGCCCTGGGCCACGATCCATTCGATGGTATGGAGACAAAGGGGATAGACATAGAACAAGAGGATGAACTATTCCCCCTGTTGGCCCAGCAAGAGATGGGAGAAATCGGCCCAGAGGATGCGCTGCTCTCCCTGGCAGCCCAGGAAGGAACCGGGATTGCGCATGATGAGATTCAGATCAAGCCAGCCGTGAGTCATCCCGGCATACCGTCCCTCGAACAAGTCCTCGCCGCAGAGATTAAACCGCTGGTCCAGATACAACCACTAGAGCCACTTCAAGCGGGCTACCCCGCCGACGCAGTTTCAGGAAAAATACCCCTCAGACCAAAAGCTACGTTCCACTTTCCCGCCGATTTCAAATGGGGTGTCGCCACTGCCGCCCACCAGGTCGAGGGCAACAACATCAACAACGACTGGTGGGCCTGGGAGCAGCAAGAGGGGCACATCAAAGAGGGACACAAGTCCGGCCTGGCCTGCAATTGGTGGAAGGAGACCGAAACTGATTTTGTCCCCGCCGCCGCAATGGGCATAAACGCGCTCCGCCTCTCGGTCGAGTGGTCGCGCATCGAACCCGTTCCCGGTGAATTCGACGACTCTGCCCTGGAACGATACAGCCAGATGCTACAGAGCCTGCGGGCGCGCAACATTGAGCCGATGATTACCCTGCACCACTTTACCAATCCCCAATGGCTGGCCGAGCGGGGCGGCTGGGAAAACCCAGAGACCATCCAGCACTTTGCCCGCTTCGCCCGCCGGGTCGTCGAACGGCTAGGCCAGCATTGTGACCTGTGGTGCACCATCAACGAACCCAACGTCTACGGCTATCTGGGCTACCTGGAAGGAACCTTTCCCCCCGGCCAAACTGACCTCAAGGCAGCAATGTATGTCATCCGCAACCTGCTGGCGGGCCACGCCGCCGCCTACCGGGAGATTCACGCCGTGCAACCAAACGCCCGCGTGGGACTGGCCCACAACATGCGCATCCTCGACCCGGCCAATCCCAAATCGCTGTTGGATCGGCGCGTCGCCCAGATGACAGACAGAACCTACAACCAGGCCATCATCACCGCCTTGACCCGGGGCCGCTGGATGTGGCCCTTGGGATTTGGCCTGGCCTGGAAACTGCGCCATACCCTCGATTGGATCGGCCTCAACTATTACACCCGCGACCTGGTCGCCTTTGACCGCGCGCAGCGGCAGACGCTCTTTAGCCGCCGCCTGCACGCCGACGACGCCGAGCTACTCGATGGCGGCTATGGCGAGTTCTACCCCCAGGGGATATTCCGCTGCATCAAACGGCTGGCGCGCTTGAACCTGCCCATCTATGTTACGGAGAACGGCATCCCCGACGTTGACGGCGACCAGCGGCCGCGCTATCTCTTGACCCACCTGCACCAGATGTGGCACGCCATCCAACTCTGCTACCCGGTGATGGGTTACTATCATTGGACGCTGACGGACAATTTCGAGTGGGCCGATGGATGGACGCTGCGCTTTGGGCTTTTGGCACTCGATCCAGAGACCCAGATCCGCACCCCGCGCCCCAGCGCCAGCCTCTATACCGACATCATCCAGGCTAACAGCATCACCCCCCAAATCATTGATACCTACGCGCCAGAGTTGCGGGCCGAACTTTTGCCGGGATAAACGATTCACCTTCCCGAAAGCTCAAAAAACTTTCGGGAAGGTACTGCTGGTCACAGAAACAACTCCATAAAGACCTCGTCGTCGTACCGCCCATCTATCTTGACCTGCCGCGCCAGCACCCCCTGGGCTGCGAACCCCAGACTGCGGTAAAAAGCCTGCCCTCTGACGTTGCCTCCCCGCACATAGATGACGATCTTTTCGTAACCGTTGGCCTGCGCAAACTCGAGTGTGTGCTCCGCTAACCTCCGGCCGATACCCCTCCGCCGCCACGCGGGCAGTATGATAGTACCCATCACACCGACGTGGTCGAAAGAGTCACTGTACTTGGCCCACAAGTCGAGGGACTGGAAACCGACGATCCGACTCTCCACCTCGGCCAAAAAAGTTCCCTCGCGGCCAGAGAGAGAGGCAATATACTCTCGCTCCTGCTGAGGTGTAAAGGCTCGATTTATGGCAGTGTAAACTCTCTCCGCGCAGACCACCTCCCACACAGCAGAGATGGCCTCGGCATCCTGGGGCGTGGCGCGGTGAATAGCAACCTCCATCGGCACCCTCCTAAAAAATGAGGCGACCCCTCCAAGGGGCCGCCCCGTGATAGCGGAGAGGGTGGGATTCGAACCCACGGAGCCTTGCGGCTCACGCGCTCTCCAGGCGCGCGCATTAGGCCGGACTATGCAACCTCTCCAGGCTCACTATGCCACCGATTATACCATCCTGTGATATGGTTGACAAGAGTGCTTCCGCACATCCCCGAATTGCCCGCTCTCGCCACCAATGGTAGAATAGGCTCAAGAACTAGCAACTGCAAAGGAGACTAAATCTATGGACATCGGCATCATCGGCGCAGGCATCACCGGCCTCACGGCCGCGTACGATTTGACGAAACAAGGCCACGCCGTAACCATCTACGAGGCACGCCCCCAGGCCGGGGGGCTGGCGGCCGGCTTCCGCGACGAGCGCTGGGAGTGGCATCTCGACCATTTCTACCACCACTGGTTCGCCTCCGATGGCGACGTCATCGGCCTGATCAAAGAACTGGACGCGCGCGAGCGGCTCTTTTTCCCCTGGCCCACCACCTCCGTTTACCACCAGGGGCGGATTTACCCACTCGATAGCCTCATCCCCGCGCTAAAGTTCATCCCCCTCTCGCAACTGCATCGCGCCGTGCGCGTGCTTCAGTTCGCGCCATCGCCGCCGATAGACCGATTACGGGTCGGCTTGATGTCGTTCTACCTGACT
>QMOE01000337.1 GCA_003648125.1 Chloroflexota bacterium | reverse complement strand
GGTTCCGGTCACTCTGCCGGATGTGCCGCCGGAAGTGTATGCCGTCTGGAGACGGGTACGCAAGGGGGCACAGCGCATCCAGCGGGCCAGCGCGGTGCTGCACGAGATTGATCCGGGCACTTACCCCACACCCGATTCGTGGGCCGCCTCGCTGCAGGGGAAAAGCGACATCACCATCCGCACCCTGGTGGACCGTACCTTTGAATTGACGTCCCGCCGCCGTCCCGGCCACACGGTTATCTTTATCATTGACGAGGTGGGCCAATACGTGGCCCGCAGCGCGGAGAAGATCGAGAACCTGCGCGCCGTGGTGGAGCATTTCGGACAGGAGAGCAAGAATCGGGTGCTGGCCGGTAAGGCCGTTGCCCCGGTGTGGGTCATCGTCACCTCCCAAGAGAAACTGGACGAGGTGGTGGCGGCCATTGACGATAAGCGGGTGGAACTGGCCAAGCTTCAAGACCGTTTCCCGATCCGCATTGACATGGCCCCGGCCGACATCCGCGAGGTTGCCACCCGGCGCGTGCTGGCCAAGAAACCGGAGGCGGAGCCACTCCTGGGCCAGCGCTTCGACGAAGCGGCGGCTATGCTCAAAACACACACCCGGTTGGAGCGCACCTCCCGCAAGTTCGAGGTCGGCCGTAAGGAATTCATACAGTTCTACCCCTATCTGCCCCATTTTATTGACCTGTCCATTGACATCGTATCGGGCATGCGCCTGCAACCTGGTGCGCCCAAACACATCGGCGGCAGCAACCGCACCATCATCAAGCAGGCCTATGAGATGCTGGTCAGCGACCGCACCGCCCTGGCCGACGCACCGGTGGGCACCCTGGTCAGCCTGGACCGCATCTTTGACCTGGTCGAGGGGAACCTGTCCAGTGAAAAGCAAAAGGACATCACCGACATCGCCCGGCGCTGGTCCAACGACCCCTGGCCGGTGCGCACTGCCAAGGCCATTGCTCTTCTGGAATACGTGCGCGACCTGCCCCGCACCGAGGTTAACCTGGCTGCCATGCTTTATCGCAAACTCGGCGATGACTCCCCCCTGCCCGAAATCCAGCGAGCTATTGGCCTGCTGCGCGAGGCACAGTTCATCCGCCAGACCGAAAGCGGCTGGAAGTTGCAGACCGCCCAGGAAAAGAGTTGGGCCGCTGAACGCAACGCCCATAACCCAAACCCCCGGCAGTGCAACGACATCCTGGAAGACCAATTGCGGAGCATTTTCTCCAGTCCCAACCTGACGCGCTATCGCTATCGCAACCTGCGTAACTTCCGGGTCGGCGTTTCGTGGGATGGCCGGATCATCACCACAGGCGAAGCCCATGTGCCTTTGGTGTTGCGCGTGGCCGATGGACCGGACACCTTCCAGGCGGCGTGCGACCTGACCCGCGATGACAGCCGGGTCGAGTCGCACCGCAACGAGGTGTTCTGGGTCATGAGCCTCAACGCCGAGATCGATGAGCTGGTGGCTGAGCTCTACCGCTCCCGGCAGATGGTGGGTAAGTACGACCAGCTCCGCGCCCAGGGCAGGATCACCAACGAGGAGGCATCGAGCCTGGCGGCAGAAAAAACCGAGGTCATGCGCCTGGAGGAGCGGCTCAAAGAGCGGCTGCGGTCAGCCCTGGCTGATGGTCGAGGGTTCTTCCGTGGCGTTTCCAAGGACGGCGCCGCCCTGGGCAAGACGCTGAACGAGATCCTCAAGTCGCTCTTTGACTACGCAGTGCCCGACCTCTATCCCAAGCTGGAGATGGGCGCCCGGCCGCTCAAAGGAAACGAGGCAGAAGAGATCCTCAAGGCGGCCAACCTCAACGGACTGCCCAAAGTCTTTTATACCCCTCCCGATGGGCTGGACCTGGTGATCAAGGAGGGCACCAAGTACGTGGTCAACCAGAACGCGCCCATCGTCAAGGAGGTGGCTAACTACCTGGCCACCGAACACTCCTACGGCAACAAAGTCACCGGCCGGACGCTGGAGAACCACTTCGGCGGCATCGGCTACGGCTGGGAGCGGGAAATGCTGTGGTTGGTGTTGGCGACGCTGCTGCGCGGCGGGGCCGTCGAAGTCACCTATCAAGGACGCCGCTACCGCAACCACCTGGATCCGCAGGTGCGCGCCCCCTTCAGCGGCACCAATGCCTTCCGCGCGGCCTCCTTTGCCCCTCGCAAGCCGATTGACTTGAAAACGCTGGTGACCGCTGCCCGCCGCTACGAAGACCTCACCGGTGAGGAGGTAGACGTGGAGGAGAGCGCCATCGCGCAAGCCTTCCAACGTCTGGCCCGCGCCGAGCTGGAGGCGCTGCTCCCGGTGGAAGCCACCGTCCGTGCTCACCGTATCCCCTTGACTCAGGTGCTGCAGGAATACCACACCACGCTGGAGACAGTGCTCAACAGCGCGTCCGACGATTGCGTCAACATGCTGGCTGGCGAAGGGGCCAGCTTCCAGGAGCTGCGAGACCAAGTTGCCGCCATCCGCAAGGCGGTAGACGAGAAGGGATTGGCTCGCCTGCGCCGGGTGCGTACCGCTGTGCAGCGGATTTGGCCTTTGCTCGAGGCCGAAGGGCTGAACGGTAAACTGGCTGACTGCGCCCGGTTCTTGCAAGAGCGTCTGGAGGATGGCACCTATTATCAGGTTTCGGCAGAGCTGGACGAGGCACTCACGGCCCTCGAAACAACCTATCGGCATCTGTATCAAACCCGCCACGACCAACGCCAGGCCGCTTTCGTCCAGGCTATAGACGATGTCAAGGCCCAGCCCAACTGGCCGTTGGTACCGGAGGAGATGCAGGCGGCCGTACTCAAACCGCTGACCAACCGGGCCGGCCATGATCTGGACCTGGCGGAGGAAGACTTGGTCTGCGGCGTGTGTGGGGCCAGCCTGGCCGAGATGGCCTCTGACCTGGCAGCCATGGACAGTCTGCGCTCGGACGTGCTGTTGCGGGTGCAGGAACTGACCGCGCCGGAGGAAAAGATCGAGCGGGTGCGGGTCTCCGACGTGGCCGGCGTCGGGCAGACCCTCAGCAGCTCGGAAGAGGTGGAAGATTTGCTGGAGCGGCTGCGCGACCATTTGCTCAAACTTATTGCGGCGGGTGTCAAAGTGGTGTTAGAGTAGTCTGAGCCTTGCGATGGTGTGGAACCTTCGCAAGGCTACGGGTAGTGAGTATGGACAAGGCGCTGCGCAACATTATCTACAATACGGTGGTCAAGTGCCGCGAGTTGCTGGAGCGTGACCTTGCTCTGCAACTGGAGGGCATCTACGGCATCCACGCCGACGGCACGGTCGAGCCACTGGATGGACTGACCCACCTGGATGCGGTGGGGCGCGCAGACCGGGAGGCCATTGGGGCGTTCATCGGGCACAAGGAAGCGGCAGGCGCAGATCGCCCGGAGGCAGTCGAGCATGACGTGCGCGAGAGTGCCTTCACATTCCTCAACCGGCTGGCCGCCCTCAAGCTGATGGAGCACCCCAGCCGGGCGTTGATCCAGCCCTCGGTGGGTGCTGGGGATCGGTCGAAGGGTTTTACCCAGTTCAGCCTGCTCTCGCCAGAGGCGATGCGCGCCCAGCCCGACGGCGGCTACCAGCTATACCTTGAGCTGCTCTTCGATGATCTGGGCCAGACGTTGGGCGTGCTCTTTGACCGTACCCTGCCCACTTCGCTTCTCTTTCCCAGCCAGCCCTGCTTGCAGCAGGTGTTGACCCTGCTCAACGACCCGGCCCTGGAAACGGCCTGGGCTGAGGATGAGACTATCGGCTGGATCTATCAGTACTTTACCCCGGCCGAACTGCGTGAGCAGGCCCGCAAGGCCTCCGGCGCGCCACGCAACAGCTACGAACTGGCCTTTCGCAACCAGTTCTACACGCCCCGCTACGTGGTTGCGTTCTTGGCGGACAACACGCTGGGCCGGCTGTGGTGGGAGATGCGGGGTGGGGAGACTGCCCTGGCGGAGCAGTGCCGGTATCTCGTAAAACGTAAAGACTCTAG
>QMOE01000336.1 GCA_003648125.1 Chloroflexota bacterium | reverse complement strand
TCCCAGGCAGTTATCGGAGCGCGGCCATTGGAGCGCGGCCATCTTGGCCGCATACGGGCGGGGACGCCCGCGTTCCCAGGCAGTTATCGGAGCGCGGCCATCTTGGCCGCATGCGGGCGGGGACGCCCGCGTTCCCAGGCAAGATCCACTACCCAGCGCAAAAATTTGACGGACACCCCGACCGAGAAGAGAGAGGCCCGCTTGACATCTCCGCCGATTTGCACTAAACTGGCTAAAGAACAAAACGAAATGCAGCGCGATCTGATAACGTTGATCAAACAATAGGGACGAGCCAACAAGTTTTCAAGGTGCCCGGCACTTGATTGCCATCGAAAATGGCTCTTTCGATGGCAAACAGATGCCATTTTCATCAAAATCGGTACACACACACAAGTGCCGGGCACCTGAGCAGTTACCATTGATCAAACAATAGAAACGAACCAAAAATTTCTCGAATTGGCCAGCAACGGGATGGCGGAGATTCAAAAAAGGAGCAAGCAACGTGGAAAAAAAACGTCGTATCCTGGTCGTGGAGGATCACGAAACCCTACTAGCAGCTATAAAAGACATTCTAGAGACCGAGGGTTACACAGTATTGACGGCCGCTGACGGACTGCAGGCGCTCCAACTGATGGAAGGCCCTCCCCCCGACTTGGTCGTGGCGGACATTATGATGCCCCGTATGAACGGCCACGAGCTATATAGAGCCATTCGCGCCCGGCCGGAATGGGTGCAGATACCTTTTATCTTTTTAACCGCCAAGGCAGAACGGGCAGATATACTGAAAGGAAAAGAATTGGGAGCCGAGGATTACCTTACCAAACCATTCGATCCCCAAGAATTGGTAGTGGCAGTTCGCGCCCGGCTGATGCGTGCTCGGGACATTCGAGAGGCTACGGAGGAAGAGTTTGACCAACTCAAACAGCAAATTATCACTGTTTTGGGACACGAACTGCGCACACCTCTTACCTACGTACTCGGCTACACAGACATGGCGCTGGAAGATCTCGCATCACTCTCCGCCGACGAGATTCAGAGCCTCTTGCTGGGAGTCAAGCAGGGCGCTGATCGGCTGGCTCAATTAGTGGAAGACTTGTTGCTCTTGATCCGCCTGGATTCTGGACAGGCGGCGAACGAGTTCCATACACTGGCCCACATACACAATAACTGGGGGACAGTCATAGAGAGAGCGAGCCGCGAATACAAAGAGCAGGCCGCAGCAAGTGGCGTGACTCTGGAGGTAAAAGTGCCCCCCGACCTACCCCCGGTGCAGCTATGCGATCCCTTCCTGATAGATGTGGTCGGCCGATTACTGGATAATGCCATCAAGTTCTCCCGAGGCAAGGGGAAACTGGTGATGGTGAGCGCACGGCGTACAGGCGAGTGGGTAGAGATAGCCATCCAGGATGAAGGAGTGGGCATCTCCGCCGAGGAAATGCCACATCTCTTCAAGCGATTCCGGCAGATTGACCGGCAGGAGATGGAGCAACAGGGAAGGGGCCTGGGATTAGCTATCGTCCAGGAATTGGTTCACTTGCACGAGGGCGAGGTTATCGCAGAAAGCGAACCCGGAAAAGGTTCCACCTTTACCATCCGGCTGCCGGTGGCCGAAACGGCAGACTCGCCCACCACGTAAGGCCGAGGTTTCCATACCTCGCAGGCAAGACGCACTATGGAAAGCGCGGCTACTGATGTATCTGCCTCGAAAATAAACCTGTAGGCGCGAATTCCATTCGCGCGATTAGGAAATCGCGGCTACATTTTCGTCCTTGACGGTGTCAAGACTCGTAACAACTGTTCAATGTAGCCGCGATCACCCCGGAATATTCGAGTGCTTTTCTTTGTGCCTGCCTGTCGGCAGACAGGTATCTCTGCGTCTTCTCCGCGCATCTCTGTGTAACAGTGCGACTTTTGCCTCAATGCCATTTTTGCCATTCGACCAGAGTTGACAACTCTGGACATTTGCGTTATCCTCTGCCAGCAAATCTAGATGGAGCACGCACACCCAGGAAGAATATGCTTAAACAACTTGTACATAACGGTATTTTGATATCTCGGCCTTTGCTGCCGGATCGCCTCAAAGTTGCGGTTCGCGGCGAGTGGAGAGAACTAACCCCTCAGCAGATAGAGATGGTGATGGCCTGGGCCAAAAAGCAGGGGACTCCTTACGTGGATGACCCAACGTTCGCCCGCAATTTTATGCGGGATTTCAGCGCCGCGCTGGACATCAGCCCCCCGCTGACAGTTGACCAAGTTGACTTTAGTCAAGCCGTGAAAATAGTGCAGGCCGCACGCGCCGCCAAGGAGCGCCTGACCAAAGAGGAACGGAAGGCACTGGCGGCGCAACGTAAAGAAAAGCGCGAGCAACTCAAGGAACAATACGGGTACGCCATCGTTGATGGCGAGCGTGTCGAGATCGGCGGCTATGTCGCCGAGCCTAGCGGCATCTTTATGGGACGCGGCAAACATCCCCTGCGTGGCAAGTGGAAAGCAGGCCCCCGGCAAAGCGACGTCACGCTGAACCTGAGCCCCGATGCACCACGTCCCTCTGGCGACTGGGCGGAGATAGTATGGCAGCCCGAGTCGCTGTGGGTGGCACGCTGGAAAGACAAGCTCTCCGGCAAACTCAAATACGTCTGGCTGAGCGACGCAGCCCCCGTAAAACAGGAACGGGAAGCCGCCAAATTTGACCAGGCCACTCGCCTGAACGAGAACCTGGATCGAGTCCAGGCGCGGATCGAACAAGACCTGACCAGCACCGACCCCAAGCAGCGGACGGTGGCTACGGCCTGCTTCCTGATTGACGCGCTCTGCCTGCGCGTGGGAGACGAGAAAGACTCGGACGAAGCCGACACAGTGGGCGCAACCACCCTTCGCCCGGAGCACATCACATTACACCCCGACGACACAGCCGAGTTCAAATTCTTGGGCAAGGACTCGGTGCAGTGGCACAAGAAAATATCGCTTCCCCCGCAGGTACGGCGGAACCTGGAGGAACTAATTCGGAACGCCCGGCCCTCCAAATCAGCCGCCAACGGCAAGCGTCACCCAACGCGCGACAAGCCGCAAATCTTTCCGGGGATTGGCAGCAGCGACGTCAATGCCTACCTCAACGACATCCTCCCTGGGCTGACGGCCAAAGTCTTCCGCACCCACCACGCCACCCAGGCCGTCCGTGACAACCTGGCGACATCAGAGGTCAAGGCAGACGACCCCGAGTACAAAAAGTGGGCTGCGGTAGCTCAGGCCAACCTCGAAGCGGCAGTGCTCTGCAATCACTACAAGAAAGCACCGGCTAGATGGCAGGAACGCCGCCAACGGGCCAGGGAGCGTCAGGAGAAACTAAAGGAGCGAGTCGCCTTGCGCCGCTCCCAACTGCGCCAGGCCAAAAATGCACTGACCGAGCTACGGCGCGAAGCACGGAAGAAGAAAAAGGGGGCCAAGACCAATGCCCAACGCGACCGGTTGCAAATTCGTTATGCCAAAAAGATCGAGCGGGCCAAGAAGAAAATAAAAACCGCCGAAGAACGATTACAGCGAGCACAAATTGCTCAGGACAAGCACAAGACCAAGGACGCTATTGCTGTCCAGCGTCGCACCTGGAATCTGGGCACCAGTCTCAAGTCCTATATTGACCCTCAGGTCTTTTACCGCTGGGGGCAGCAGGTAGATTACGACGTCTTGGAGCATTACTATCCCAAGACCTTGCAGCGCAAGTTCGCCTGGGTGAAGGAACACAAAAACACACAAGCGTAGACACAGCCATTCGACACCTGTCCATCGCTAACAAACCATAATCAGTATCATCTCAATAATCCGGGGCGCGAATCTGTAGGGCGGGTTTCTTACCCGCCAATCGGTGGCAGCAGGTCGAGAATCTGCTCTCTGAATCAGCAATTCCCGTCGGGCATTTTCCTCATAACGGGAATTGCTGCCTCTGAACAGAAAGGCAGGTTTGGAAACCTGCCCTACAGTCAGCGCGATT
>QMOE01000335.1 GCA_003648125.1 Chloroflexota bacterium | reverse complement strand
TACGGCTGGTTGACCGATTCGAGCAGGGGGCCGCTGGCCGATTCGATGGAGCGCCCAGCCCATAACGTCACCGGCGTGCTGGAGCGTATCTCTTTCACCGCTGGTTTCGAGTTGCTGCAAAAGATCCTCCCTGAAGCCCAGACGGCATTGTTCATGTCAGACAACAGCGCTGTGACCAACTTGCTAATGTCCGGCGCGGGTGGAACGGAGGAACTGGAGACCGTCCCTTTGCAAGTCGTGGACCAGGTCTACACCAACGAGTTTGAGACGCTGAAAAGCACCATCCTCGAGTACCAGGATCAGGTGGACGCCACTGTGTTGTTCTTACCGTGGACCATCGAAGATGCAAGTGGCGACCACGTGCCTCAAGACCAAGTCGTGCGCTGGTTCCTGCAGAACAGCTCCCGCCCCAGCATCGGCTTCCTAGATATTCTGGTCGAGGAGGGGTATCTGTGCGGGGTGGTGGTGGATATGAACCGCCAGGGTTTCCATGCCGGCCTGTTGGGAGGACGCATCCTGAATGGAGAGTCGCCGGCCGAGATGCCGATCATTGACCCGGTGGCTAACCGCATCCTGATCAACCTGGCCCGGGCCGATCAATTGGGTATTGATATCCCCTTTGAGGTGTTGCAAGACGCCGATGAGGCTTTCCAGGAGATGAGTGTTTACCCCGAGTATCAGATGTCCGAATAGCGAGAAATAAGCCGGATAGGTGTGTTTCATTCGAGCTTTTTGGGGTTTGTACGAGTGTTTCCAACTCACTTGAAACACACCCAAATCAGTTGTTTGCATAGCGAGGAACCAAGATGAAGATATATACCAAGATTCTGCTGATTGCCTTGCCACTGATCGTGTTACCGGCGTTACTGGTGGGACTCGTCTCTTACCGGTCATCCCGAGATGCAATCGAATCAGTGGTAAATGAAATGCTGAATCATAGACTGACGATGGCAGCAGAAATCTGCGCGGAGAACGATGCCGTGCTGCGCGAGTATGGCCTGGAGAATATACCGGCCAACGTGACCAAAGCACAGACCGACGCCACTATAGCTATGCTGGAGGTCAGCTTTGGGGAAACAGGACACGTGTTCGCCGTTGACTCTCAGGGCATCATCCGTGCTCATCCCAACACCAACCTCGTAGGTCGTGACGTGAGCGCAGAGAAGTGGTTTCAAGAAATCACCAGCACTGGGCAGGGCAATATCCACTACGCCTGGCAGGGAGAAAATCGCTGGGCGGCTTTCGAGTACTTTGAACCCTGGGATTGGTACCTCATCAGTAGTGGCGCTGAGAGCGAACTGGCCGGGGGAATTAACCAGTTGGGTCTGTACACATTGTTGTTGCTGACCGTCAGCCTGATCGTCGCCGCAGCAATTCTGCTATTCCTGGCTCGCCGGCTCACCGCACCCATTCACGCCCTGATCGCCGGGACAGAAAAAATCGGGCGAGGAGAATTAGAGACACAAATCTTGGTCACTTCTAGTGATGAGACTGGCGCGCTGGCAACCAGTTTCAACGCCATGGCGAACCAGATCAGTGGCTTATTGGCGGGGTTGCAAGCGCGAAGCGCCGAACTGGAAGAACGCACCCGCGAACTAGAGGCCAGCCAGCGCGTCACATTCGCCGCCAGCGAGCGCACCACCCCCGACGAACTCCTGGGGTTGGTGGTGGACCTGGTGCGCGACCAGTTCGATCTCTACCACGCCCAGGTCTACATCGTGGACGAGGAGCAGCAGGCCGCCGTGCTGCGCCAATCCACCGGCTACGCCGGCAGCCAGCTCCTACAACGCAAGCACCAGATTCCGCTGGACGCAACATCGCTGGTCACTCGCGCCATCCACAGCGGCGAGCCGGTGCTAGTAGACGACGTGAATCAGGCCGAGGATTGGCTGCCCAACCCCCTGCTGCCGGAAACTCAATCCGAGTTGGTAGTGCCTCTTAAAGTGGGCGACCGCGTCATCGGCGTGCTGGACGCCCAGGACATCACACCAGGCCGCTTCACCGAAAGCACAGTGGCCCTCTTCCAGTCGATGGCGAATCAGATCGCTTTCCTGTTTGAGAACAACGAACTGCTAGCGCGTGTCACCGAGCAGAGCGAGGCGTTGACTGTCTTTACCACCCAACTGCGCACCGCCGCCGAGATCGCCCGCCAGGCCGGCTCCATGCTCGATCCAGAAGAATTGCTGCAACAAACGGTTGAATTGATGCAGAGCCGTTTTGGCCTCTACCACGCCCACATCTACGTGCTGGACGAGGCGACAGGCCAATTGAACGTCCAAGCCGGCTCCGGCGAAGTGGGCCGCGTGCTGATCGAGCAAGGCCACTCTATCCCGCTCGACCGGGAAAAGAGCCTCGTGGCCCGCGCCGCCCGCACACGAGAACCTGTGCTGGTGGAGGATACCACCCTCGAATCCGACTTTATGCCCAACCCGCTCCTGCCCCAGGCCCGCTCCGAGCTATCCATACCGCTGGTAGCCGGCGGTCGGGTGCTGGGCGTGCTAGACATCCAGGACGACCAGGCCGGGCGCTTTGCCGAGAGCGACGTGGACACCTACTTCGCCCTGGCCGGGCAGATCGCCGTCTCTCTACAGAACGCCAGTCTCTTTGAAGATGTTCAAAAGGCAGCTGAGCAAGTGCGCGAGGCCAACCAGCTCAAGAGCGAGTTCATGGCGGATATGAGCCACGAACTGCGCACACCGCTCAACTCGATCATTGGCTACACCGAGCTGATGCTGATGGGCGTCAGCGAGATGGATCCGGATACGCTCGAAGACGTACAGGCAATCTATGATAACGGCCAGCACCTGCTGCGCATCATCAACAACCTGCTGGACCTGGCCAAGATCGAGGCCGGGCGCATGGAGTTGGACGTAGAAGAGATTCACATCCCATCGCTGCTCGAAGAGATAAAAACCAGCAGCGCCGGGCTGCTCATCAACAAACCCATAGAACTGCTGGTCGAGGTTGAGCAAGACCTGCCCTCAATCGAGGCCGACCGCGTGCGCCTGAGCCAGATTCTGAACAACCTGATCGGCAATGCCATCAAGTTCACCGAAGAAGGCAGCATCACCCTGCGGGCCTTTGGCGATACCGATGACGGCGAATGGGTCTGCCTCGAGGTGCAAGATACCGGCGCTGGTATGAGCGAGGAGGATCTGGAAGAAATTTTTGGGCGCTTCAAGCAAGGCAGTTCTCTCACCCGCCGCGCCGAAGGGACGGGGCTAGGCCTCGACATCACGCGCCACTTGGTGGAACTGCACGGCGGCACGATTGACGCGCACAGCCAGCCCGGTGAGGGGTCTACCTTTACCGTGCGGTTGCCGGCCAGGCAGGGGGAGTAGGGGAACAGTAGCGTTCCCTGCATCTTTGCGATATAATCTGACTCACACTCATTCGCTATTCGTCATTCGTCCCATGAAAACACTCTTTACCTCCGTCCGCTGTATGGAATGTGGACACGAAATGGAAGCTGACCTCTTTGCTCCCCGATGCAGCGCGTGCGGCGGAGCGTGGGTCGAGGCGCGCTACGACACTGCCGCCCTGCCCGCTGACTGGCCCGCGTTGGTGGCGCAGCGCCCAGCCAACCTGTGGCGCTATCGGGAACTGCTCCCCTTCCCCGACGATTTCCCCATCGTCTCGATGGGCGAAGGATGGACGCCCCTCACCCGCGCCGCAGGATTAGAGCGCGAGTCGGGCCACCGCGAGATTTGGATCAAGGACGAGCGGCTGTCTCCCACCGGTTCCTTCAAAGACCGGCAAGCAGCGTTCACCGTCAGCGGGCTGAAAGCGCGCGGGATTGACGAGTTCGTCATCGCCTCCACGGGCAACGCTGCCGCCGCCTACGCCGCCTACTGCGCCCGCGCTGGCATCAAATTGTGGGTCTTTTTGCCCAGCAACGTCCCGGCTGAGAAAATCCGTGAGTTGGCCCTCTACGGCGCGGAGGTGGTCAAGATCACAGGCACATACGACCAGGCCAAAGAGATAGCTGCCGACTT
>QMOE01000334.1 GCA_003648125.1 Chloroflexota bacterium | reverse complement strand
GTTCAGTGTACAAGAATTTCACTGATAAGGTACTAACAAAGCTACGCCTCAAACCGACGAGAGAAGAAATATGGGACACGGATTAACACGGGCTGCGCACACAGATTTTTTGTATCTTTTCAATATTCCGGGGCAAGGCAAGTCTTTGTCATTGCGAGGGCGCTTTTTGCCCGAAGCAATCCCCAAATAGCCTCATAGGAGATTGCTTCGTCCCTTTGGCTACGCTCAGGGCAGTCTGAGTGGTTATACCCAGAAAAAGACATGGTGACTCATCGCCGCCACTGAAACTCGTTCTCACCCTTCACTTTTTTGTTTCTTTCTGGACGCACTTTTGCCGCCCCAGCACGCGCCGGGCGATGACCAACCGCTGAATCTGATTCGTTCCCTCGCCAATCTGGCACAGCCGCTGATCGCGGTACATGCGCTCGACCTCGTACTCGCGCACATAGCCATAGCCGCCGTGAATCTGGATCGCTTTGTGGCAGACTCGCTCTGACATCTCGGTGGCGAACAGTTTCGCCATGGCCGCCTCCTGGGAGAACCGCTCCCCCTGCTCGCGCAGCCAGGCAGCGCGGTTGACCAGCAAGCGGGCGGCGTCAATCTCGGTCGCCATGTCGGCGATCATCCATTGGATGGCCTGGAATTTGGCGATGGGCCGCCCAAACTGCTCCCGCTCCTGGGCGTAAGCCACGGCTCGCTCGAACGCGCCCTGCGCCAGCCCTACCGCCATCGCCGCAATAGCGACCCGCCCGGCGTCGAGCGTGGTCAGGAATTGCTTGAAACCCTGGTTCTCCGCGCCCACCAGGCTCTCCGCTGGGACGCGACAGTTTTCAAAGAAAAGCTCGGACGTGACCGACCCTCTCAGCCCCATCTTGTTCTCGTCTCGCCCCGGCTGGAAGCCCGGTGTGCCCTTTTCGACGATAAAGGCGCTGATACCGCGCGTGCGGGCTTCGGGGTCAGTCTTGGCGGTGACGATGACAAAATCGGCGATGGACCCGTTGGTGATGAATATCTTTTGCCCGTTGATGACCCATTCGTCGCCGTCGCGGACGGCGCGGGTGCGGGTGGCCCCGGCGTCAGACCCCGCCTGTGGCTCGGTCAGGCCAAAGGCGCCGATTTTCTCCCCCCGCGCCGCTGGGATCAAGTATTTCTGCTTCTGCGCCTCACTGCCAAAGAGATAGACCGGCTCGCAGTAGAGCGAGGTCTGGGCATCCAGCGTGATTGCCATCGCGCCGGAGACGCGGGCGATCTCCTCCAACGCAATGACCAGGCTGGTGTACCCCATGCCGGAGCCGCCGTACTCCTCCGGGAAGGGCAACCCGATGATACCCAGTTCGCCCATGCGGCGAAAGATGTCGTCGGGGAACTGGTCGGTCTCGTCTATCTCCGAGGCACGGGGCGCGATCTCTTTTTCGGCAAAGTCGCGCACCATGCGGCGGATCATTTTGTGTTCCTCAGTCGGTTGAAAGTCCATTATGAATTACTCCTTGTTTATTTCCCGATCACCATCCCGGTCGGGTCAATCTCGCGCATGATGCGGCGCATCTGCGGCGACGGCGGTTCCGTCGTCCCCACCTCGTCCGGAATGATGAGGTCAAAACCGGTGTTAGCCTGCGCCTCGTCCGCCGTGACGCCGGGATGAGTCGCCAACAATGTCATGCGGCGGGATTGCTCGTCGAAACCATACACGCCCAGTTGGGTGATGATCCGGTAGGGGCCGCTGTTGGCCGGCAGTCCAGCCCGCTCGCGTGCGCCAGGCCCGTCCAGATAGCCCGGCGTGGTGAGAAAGTCCAGCTGCTCCACAAAGCGACGCTCGTCCTGGCGCATCACGATGATGGTGCGCCAGCAGAAAGAGCCAATGTCGTTGGCTCCGCCGCTGCCGGGGAGCCGCACCTGGGGGCGATCCCAATCCCCGATGACAGTCGTGTTGAGGTTGCCGTAGGAATCAATCTGCGCCGCGCCCAGGAAGCCATAGTCCACGTAACCGGCCTGCCCCGCCGACATCACTTCGTGCATACTGGAAGCGTCCACGGCCCGGTAAAAAGTGCGGCTATCGCCGACAGAGATGGGCAGCACCGGCACTTGGGGGCCGATGCCGCCGGCCTCAAAGATGATGAGTAAATTGGGAGCGTGGGTGCGCTGGGCCAGCATCGCCGCGATCATCGGCAGCCCGGTACCGACAAAGACCGATTTGCCGTCCGCCAGCAGCCCGGCCGCGACGCAAGCCAGTAGTTCGGTGGGGTTATAATCCTGATTCATCGCTTCTCCTCCAGCCAGGGCGCGCGCAGCGGGGCCTCCAGGTGCTCCACCTGGCGCAGGTATTCCAGTTGCTCCCGCCCACCGATCAACTTCAGATACTCGGCAAAGCTCTTGATGGGGTAAACGTACCGGTCCAAGTACTCGATCACCCCCTCCTCTGTCTTTGAGAGACGCAACCACTCGCCGATGTGCGTTTCGTCGAAATAGTATAAATCGGGCATCAGCGTGGGATGCGCGCCGTGTGGAACCTCGATCACCGCGTCCACCAGATAGTACGGGATGACCGTGCGCTGCGGATGCTCGCGGATCACGTCCTCGTCCACAATCTCCTCGGTGGTGACGATCAGCCGCCGGGCGGCGCGGGCCAGTTCAAAGTCCTCAATGGCGATGCCGTCAATCTGGCAGTTGCCGTAGCGGTCAGCGCGGTGGACGTGCATCAGCACCACGTCGGGGTAGCAGGCGGGCAGCAGAGCCACCGGCTTGCCGCTGAAGGGGTCCTCGACGACGCGGGCGGAGCTGTGAGCCAGCGTGTCAGTGCCGAGCATGACCCGGGTGGGAATGAACGGCAACCCCATCGCAGCGGCCAGGAAGCGCCACTGGTAGCCGGCGTTGCTGATCTCGGCCACCACCCGGCAGCGCCCGCCCTCGACGGCGCGGCGCGAGGCGGGCGACAGCCCTCGCAACTCGTGGCCGAAAGCGTAGGCCACCTCAATGCGGTTCACGCATCCGGCGGCGATGAGGATGTCCGAATCGTGGACGGCGGTCTTGCCGCAAAAGGTGAGGTTTCGCTTGCGCTGGCGGACGATTTCATAGATGGCGGCCATTGAGACACGAATGTGCCCAAACCCGCCGCAGGCGATCAGCGCCCCGTCGGTCACGTATCGGGCGACGGCCTCGCGTACCGTAGTACGTTTATCTTGCAGGGCACGCGATTTGTGGGCAGCGATCCAGGCGCGCTGCTCGTCCGGGTCGTGCCAGCCGATGAGTTCTCCTTGTCCTATCTGTAAAACATCCATAACCCCTGCCTTTTGTTCCAGGTGCGACGCACTCGAGTGCGTCGCACCTCTATCTGTTTCACTCTACCAGGTTAAAGTAAATATCAGTCGGCTTGAGTTTGGCGTTACGTAGAAAGCGCCCTTGTACTTGCTTGCCAATCCAATCTATGCTGGCCTCCAGGGGGTCAACTCCGACCAGCCGCCCCAGGAACAGTGTGTCGCACTCGTCGAACTTGACCTGGATCAACACATACGGGCACTCGGGCAAAAAAGCCTCCGAGCCAAAGTGGCAAACGGTGAAAGCATGGATGCGCCCTTGCGGCTCAATCTCCACCCATTCGGTCTCGCGGCCTGTATACATGCCGTGGCCGCGCGGAGTGGCGTAAGTGTAGCCAGTCTCCGGCTCGCGGGAGACGATAAAGCGCTTGTTGGTCAGCGCGGCAAAGAAGGGCGAGTCCATGCCATACGAGTAGTTGTACTCGATAGCATACGGCTGCTTGACAACGATGGGCGCCATACCTTTCAGTGACGAGAGATCATCGCCCTGGGGAAAGGGCATGTTGAAAACAACCGTCCCCTCCAAATCCTCTTCCATGCGCTTGGGAAATTCTTTGTCAGACATTTTTACTCCTCCCGTTCCAAGATGCTGACGGTGACATAGGTGCCGGTGCCAGCGTGGGAATGGATCGCGCCTCGTTTGGCGTCGGGCACCTGGAGCGTCGGATCGCCAAAGTGCTTTTCGATGGT
>QMOE01000333.1 GCA_003648125.1 Chloroflexota bacterium | reverse complement strand
TTGGAAGCACGGCTGCGGGCCTTTATCGAGGGGCGGCCCGACCTACGTGAGCGTCCGATCTCTCGTCGTGCTGGGTCTCACGTCCCAGTTGCTCCCGCAGCGCGCATCTATGACGACTCAATGCTAGCCATTGGAGACGCGGCGGGGATGGTGGAAGCATTGACCGAGGCGGGTATCGCGAATGGTGTGGCGGGCGGTCGGCTCGCCGGTTGGGTGGCGTGCGAGGCGTTGGCGGCGGGTGATTTCTCGGCCTCTTTTCTGGCGCGTTACCAGGAACGCTGGCAGGCGACTCCCCGCTACCGGATGATCCGTTTCCAGTCTCGTTTGACCCGCGCCCTCCTGCCATTTAGCTGCCTCGACGAGAACCTGTATGCCAAGCTGATGCAAATCCTGCTCGTCGGTGGCCAGATGAGCCGCTGGCAAAAGTTGCGATTGTTGGCCTATCCACTGTTCCATGCCAGGAGAAGCCGATGAGCAAAATCATCTTGACCCTGGATGAGGCGAGCGGGCGTGACCATGCCGGCGGCAAAGGGTACGCCCTGGCGCGGCTCCGGCAGGCTGGCTTCCCCGTGCCGCCGGGTTTCGTCGTCACCGCCGCTGCCCTTGATGAAAATGAAGGAGAGATGTTGCCCTCCCTCGCCGCTGCTATCTGCGACGCCTACCGGGCGCTGGGGAAGGGCGCGGTCGCCGTCCGTTCTTCCGCTCTCGCCGAGGACGGTGACGCTGCTTCCTTCGCCGGTCAGTACGAGACCTTTCTGAACGTTGCTGGTTGTGATGCGCTGCTGACGGCGGTGCGCCGCTGTTGGGTTTCGCTGCGGAACGAGCGGGGGCTGGCCTACCGCCGTCATTTAGGCCGCGACGAATCTGTTCCCGCTATGGCCGTCGTCGTGCAGCGGATGGTTCCCGCCGCTCAGTCCGGCGTCGCCTTCACCCTCGACCCGGTGAGTGGTCAGGGTGACGTCGTCATCGTCGAGGCGGTCGCTGGGACGGGAGAATCGTTGGTGAGCGGACAGGTTGCGCCGGATCGCTACATCGTCCGGCGGGAAGATGCCCCCTTGGAAATCGCCGGAGGACTGCTCGACGAGGAGCGATTGTCAGCCGTCGTGAACCTGGCGCGGCAGGTCGAGGCCTGGGCTGCTCAACCCCAGGACGTGGAGTGGGCGCTGGACGAAGCTGGGCAGGTCTATTTGCTCCAGGCGCGGCCGATTACGGTTGTGCCAACAAGAAACCAGGCTTTTCAGAAAAAACCTGGTTTCTACTGGACCCGCGACAACGTGGGCGAAGTGCTGCCCGATCCGGTCACGCCGCTCAGTTGGTCGGTGCTGGAGCCGCTGGGCAACAGGGCCTTCGCCGGGCTGCTGCGACGTTTGGGGATTAGCGATTATCCCGACGAGGGCCTGTTCGCTCGCTTCTACGGGTGGGTCTATTTCAACCAAACTCTCTTCCAGGGGATGATGAGCCATTTCTATCCCTCGCGCGCTGGCTGGCGGGCTGCTCCTCGGCTGGCGCTGACCGCCCTGCGGGCGTTGCTGCTGTTACGCCGTCTGCCCGCCGAAAGCGAGAGGGTCGTCAACGCAATCTTGGAGCACCGTCGCGCCGAAAAAGATTTGGTGTTTTGGCGTGGCCTGGGCGCAGAGACGATGCAAGTTCACCTGGCCGTGACGGTGATGGCGGAACTGCTTTACCAGACATTGGACAATCTGCTGGCTCGCTGGGCCGACGGGACGACCACTGCCGCCGCTCTCACCACCGGGCTTGGAGAGATGCGCAGCGCCGAGGCCGGTCAGTCATTGGCTGACCTGGCTGAGCAGGCTCGCCGGGATGAATCGTTACGTGCTCTGGTGTTGACGACGGATTCCCAAGCGCTTCCAGCCCGGCTGGCCGAGACGGAGGTTGGCCGGGCATTTTGGACTCGGATCGAGGCTTTCTTGGCCGAACACGGCCACAGCGCGGCGCAAGAATTTGAACTGGCCGCCCCTCGTTGGCGCGACGATCCGATAATCATCTTGAGCGCGCTTCAGGCGAGCGTGCGCGCGAGCGAGAACTCTGCCGCTGACCCCGGCAGAATACGCCGGGAAACCGTCGCCCAAGTGGAAAAGCGGCTGAACTTGCCCCAGCGCGTGATTTTCCGCCGCTTGCTGCACCTGGCGCAGATGTTCACCGCCACCCGCGAGAACCTCAAGTACCATTTTGTCATCGCCCACAGCCGCCTGCGCGATCTCTACCTGGCCCTGGCCGGCCAGTGCGTCGCTGCCGGTCAGTTGAGTGAGCCGGATGATATATTTTTCCTGACCGCCGACCAAGTCGTCGAGCTGACCGAGGGGAAACTTGCAGTCTCCGCCATTGTGTCCGAGCGCCGCCGGGCGTGGAAGGTTGAGCGGGAGACTGCGCCGCCCCGGGCCTTTGAACAGATGGGCGATGGCCGCTTGCGCCCGGTATCGCTGCACGCTGAGACCGGTGGTGATGGCGCTCAATTGCTGCGTGGGTTCGCCGCCAGCCCCGGCTCGTACACCGGACGCGCCCGCGTCTTGCGCTCCCCCACCGATGGCGACGGCATCGAACCGGGCGAGGTGCTGGTTGCGCCGGCCACCAGTCCCGGTTGGGCGCCTCTGTTCCTGACGGCGGGTGCGCTCGTTACTGAGATCGGCGGCGTGCTGTCCCACGGAGCTATCATTGCTCGCGAGTACGGTTTGCCGGCCGTGCTCAACGTTGCCGGCGCGACGCGCCACATTCGCAGCGGGCAGCTCGTTCACGTAGATGGATACAGAGGCACGGTTCAATTGCTGGAGGAAGCGGCGTGAGCGGCTATCCAATCTCGGCTTACCGCCAGTTGTTCCCAGATGGAGAGCCTATCCTGCCCTTTGATTCGTCGGAAGACGGCGATCACTATTGCTCAGAGCCTGACTTTTTCGAGTGGTGGTATTTTGACGTTGCTTTCGAGGATGGTTCATACCTGATTGCAATCCTGCACTCGTCTTTGTATAATGCTGTTGACCACAAACCGACGTTGGACCTGCGCTATTACCCGCTCAAAGGTTCTCCCGTTGTTGTAATCGGCCGCTTTGATCGGTCGGCGTACAGCGCCGCGCCGGATCGCTGCCGGGTAAAGATTGGCAATTGCCTGGCTGTTGACGCGGGTGACCGCTATCACCTCAGCTTGCGCCACGAATCGTTGGCGGCTGAATTGACCTTTTGGCCGCAGTTGTCCGGTTGGAGAGCGGGCAGCGGCCGCTTGTTTGCCGATTTGTCCAGCGGGTGTCATTTTGACTGGGTCGTGCCGCTGCCGCGCGCTCGCGTCGAGGGCGCGTTGACCGTCAACGGTCAGCGCCGCGAAGTCACCGGTGTGGGTTATCACGATCACAATTGGGGCAATTTCTACCTGCCCACCGCCTTTGGTCGCTGGACGTGGGGCCGGGTGTTGGCCGGAGATTGGACGGTTATCTTTGGCGATGTCGTTGGGCGGGGGACGCCGTCGCAGCACGTGACGCCGTTCATGCTGGCCCGGGGGGATGAGATATTGCTGGCGACCGACCGCATTCACATTCGCGGAGAGGAACCGGCGCAGGAACCGCGCACCGGCGCGGCCTACTTTCGCCGGCTACATCTGACGACAGGGGAGAAACCGACGGTGAGATTGACGCTGACGGCCCGCCAAACGATAGAGGCCCTCGATTTCGCCTTGCCTCATTTGCCCCTGGCCCGCCATCGCCGCCTGCGGAGGATCGCCGAGGCCGCTTTTTACCTGCTTCAAGGCAAGCCCGTCGTCGGTCATCTCGCTGCCCGGCTGTTGGGGCGCGGTTCCTATCTGCGACTGCAAAGCGATTATACTCTAAGCTTGCCCGACTATGCTGTCGAAAAGACGGGCCGGGCGCTATACGAGGTAATGGGATTATAGCTTGTGAAAAATCAAATTTGCCGGGTTACTGCATTGGCTGTTTTGATCGGTCTGGTGTTGACGTTGCTGGTCGTTGGAACTCGGGCCGATGGCCCTTTCGACGCTCTGACACCTAA